>DUEB01000029.1 GCA_011176655.1 Dehalococcoidia bacterium
AACCGGGGTCAAGGGACGGGTCGCTATTGTCGCCAAGGGGTGCGACAGCCGCTCCATCGTCAGCCTCATTCAGGATAACAAGGTAGTGCGGGAGGACGTAGTCATTATCGGAGTCCCCTGCTCCGGAGTCATCGACCTGACTAAGGTGGAGGGGTTGGTGGGGAAGGATAGGGATGAGATAGCTGACATCACCCGGGACGGAGACAAAGTCCTTATAACGGTTAACGGTGATAAAAGAGAGTGCCCCGTTCAGGAAGTCCTTTTCGATAATTGCCTTGCCTGTGAAATGCCCACTCCCCAGGAATATGACATCCTGCTGGGAGAGCCGACGGCGGCGGCAGGCGATAAAGAAAAGGCTAAGAGTCGGGAAAAGATAAACAGCCTGGAGACTATGAAGCCGGATGAGCGGTGGGCGTTCTGGCGGAATGAGTTCAGCCGCTGTATCCGATGCTATGCCTGCCGTAATGTGTGCCCGGCCTGTTTCTGTGAGCGCTGCTTTGTTGAGGAAACCGAGCCGCCGTGGGTACTGCCGATACCACGGTGGCAGGACAGTCTCATGTTTCAGGTTGTAAGGAACCTTCATGTGGCCGGCCGCTGTACCGACTGCGGTGAGTGTGAACGAGCTTGCCCGGTAGGGATTCCGCTGAGAAGTCTGGCCCGGGAGATGTATGACATCGTGGGTGAGCTCTTTAGTTACCGGGCGGGTATGGACAAAGAGGCGCCGCCGCTTCTGGCCTGCTATGAGCCTACGGATGTGGAGGATTTCATCAGATAGTATGACAGCCAAGAAAATAGCCAGACGGGATATCGCTGACCTCCTTAACGAATGGAGTCGGGAGTTTGGCGTCTTCGTGCCCTCGCGGGACGAGGGAGTGGCTAAGTGGGCCAGGTGGGGTGGTGGGGACGCCGGATTCCTGGAATGGTATCGGAATACCGTGGTGCCGCCCAAGGCGCTCTTTTTTCCGCCGCTGGAGGAGATGTTCAGCTTTCAGAAAGATGGGGATGGTTATCACGTCGGACAACCGCCCCCGACCGAAGATAGATGGCTCGTTTTCGGTATCCGGCCCTGTGACGCCAGGGCGCTGGCGGTACTGGCCCTGACCTTTAAGGATGGCTACCAGGACCCCTACTACCTGGCGCGGAGAAAGAACGGGGTGCTGGTGGGGCTGGGTTGTACCAGACCCTATGAGAGCTGCTTCTGCACCTCGCTGGGTATTAGCCCTACCGATGCCGCCAATGTTGACCTGATGCTTACCGATATCGGGGATGATTTCCTGGTGGAGGCGGTTACGGATAAGGGTAAGGAGCTCCTTAGTAAGACCAGCCTGGTTCAGGCGGCCACCGGGGCTGATGAGGCTAGAGCCGAAGAGGCAAGAGAGGCAGCCGGCGCCAGGGTAACCCGGAAGGTAGATTCCCAGGGTGCTCACGAGAAGCTGCGAGCCGGCTTCGAGGACAAGGACTTCTGGGAGAGGGTCAGCGCCAAGTGTATCAGCTGCGGTATCTGCACCTTCCTCTGCCCTACCTGCTACTGCTTTGATATCAGTGATGAGCTGGTCAAAAAGCAGGGGGCGAGGTTTCGGAGCTGGGATAGCTGCGCCTTTCCCCTCTATACCAAGATGCCCGTGGAAAACCCGCGCCGGGAAAAGTGGCGGCGCCTGAGGCAGAAGGTATGCCACAAGTATGAGTTCTACCCCGATAGCTTCGATGTTATTGCCTGCACCGGCTGTGGCCGCTGTATTCGCCTGTGTCCCGTAAACTGGGATATTACCCGGGTGCTCTCTAGCCTCCCGGCTCAGGAGCAGCTTAGACTGGAGAGGTAAGATATGGCCCTTAGCGATATTAGTCACCGACCGAAATTTCTCAGGGAGGGGAATGTCTACCTGCCGCACCCGGCGGTCATCGAGAAGATAGTTATCGAGACCGCAGACACCAAGACCTTCCACTTTAACTTCAAGGACGAGAAGCTCCGTGAGGAGTTTACCTTCCAGTCGGGGCAGTTCTGTCTCCTTTCCGTGCTGGGTATCGGCGAGGCCACCTTCTGCATCTCTTCCAGCCCTACCCGGAGAGACCACCTTGAGTGCAGCATCAAGGAGGTGGGCCGGTTGACCCGGGCGCTGCACCGCCTCGGGGTAGGTGCCGAAATAGGTTTCCGGGGGCCCTACGGCAACTCTTTTCCTCTGGATTTCCTTAAGGGTAAGAACCTGGTTTTCGTGGGGGGTGGCATTGGCCTGGCGCCGCTTCGGTCTCTCATCTGGAATGTCATTGATAACCGGCAGGAATACGGCCGGATAGACATCATCTACGGGGCGCGCACTCCGGCTGACCTCTGCTTTAGCTACGACCTTGAGGCGTGGCAGCAGGATAAGACCGTGAATATGGTAACTACCGTGGACAGGGGTGACGAGGCATGGAAAGGCAGGGTGGGTCTGGTGCCCGTGGTGCTGGAGGAGGTGGTGCCGTCGCCGGATAACTCGGTGGCTATCGTGTGCGGCCCGCCGATTATGATACGTTTTACCTTCCCCGCGCTGGAGAAGCTGGGCTTCAGTCCCGAGCAGATGCTGACCACGCTGGAAAAGAGGATGAAGTGCGGTATCGGGAAGTGCGGGCGGTGTAACATCGGTAATATCTACGTCTGCCGCGACGGGCCGGTCTTCAGCTACGCCGAGATAAGCAGCTTCATCTCCAGTGAGTATTAAGCCCCGGCATTTCTTCTGTCTGAGCCATGATTTGCCCGTTGGTGAAGTGACTTAAGCTGACGGTGCCACTCTGTATTAAGCCAGCATTCCTTCCATCTGAGCCATGATTTGCTCGTTGGTGAAGTGACTTAAGCTGATGGCGTCACTGGGGCAGCCGCCTACGCAGGCTCCGCACCCCTTGCACAACGCCTCGTTGACCCGGGATACTAGTTTTTCCTCGTCAAAGCTGATGGCGCTGTAGGGGCAGATGGGGATACAGAGCTGACAGCCGGAGCAGATTCTTTCGTCGACAATGGCGGTAGCCGCCTCAATCTCTACCTCGCCCTGACTGATTAGAGCCAGCACCCGGGCGGCGGCGGCGGAAGCCTGGGCCACGGTATCGGGGATGTCCTTGGGCCCCTGAGCGCAGCCGACCACGAAAACGCCGTCGGTGGTGGTGGCCACCGGGTCGAGCTTGGGGTGCTTTTCCAGGAAAAAGCCGTCGGCGCTGCGGCTGATGTTAAACAGCCGGGCCACTGCCTCCGCATCCGGCGGCGGCTCAAGCGCCACGCAGAGGATAACCATGTCTACCGGCACCCTGGTCAACACCCCGAGCAGGGTATCCTCAGCGACCACGACCAGTTTCCCTTTTTCCTCATCACTTACCGCCTGGTCGGTGACCTCTCCGACCTTGCCCCGGATGAAGATGGTCCCCTCCCCGGAAATACGCTCGTAGAACTCCTCATAGCCCTTGCCGAAGCAGCGCATATCTATGTAGTAGTTATATACCTCGGCACCTAGCTTTTCCTTTATCAGGTGGGCATACTTCAGGGCGTACATGCAGCACACCCGGGAGCAGTACTCGTGGTAGTTCTTGTCCCGGCTGCCCACGCAGTGGACAATGGCTACGCTCTGGGGAGCGGCGCCGTCCTTGAGGGTAATCTCGCCGCCGGTGGGCCCGGAGGAGCTCACCAGTCGCTCAAACTCAAGGCTGGTGATAACGTTATCCAGCCGCCCGTAGCCGTAGCGGGAAATCGGGGTGGGGTCGAAGACCCCGAAGCCGGTGGCCATGATTATCGAGCCTATCTCCAGGTCAACGATTTCATCCTGCTGTGCGAAGTTAATCGCCTCTCTCTCGCAGACCTGCTCGCAGAGACGGCACTTGCCCTTCAGGAAGTAGGTGCAGTGCCCGGTGTCAATGACCGGAGTATTGGGCACCGCCTGGGCGAACGGGGTGTAGATGGCTTTTCGCTTACCCAGGGCGGCGTCGAACTCGCTTGGGGTCTTGATGGGGCACTTCTCCTGGCACAGGCCGCAGCCGTTACACTTCTCGGCGTCAACGTAGCGCGCCTTCTTTCTGATTTTGACCTTGAAGTTGCCGATATATCCGGAGACCTCCTCAACCTGGCTGTAGCTCAGTAGCTCAATACTGGGGTGGGAGCCGACCCGGGTCATCTTCGGTGTTAAGATGCAGGACGAGCAGTCCAGGGTGGGGAAGGTCTTATCGAGCTGAATCATGTGCCCGCCGATGCTGGGCTCTTTCTCCACCAGGTAGACCTTATCTCCCGCGTCGGCAATCTCCAGGGCGGCTTGAATACCGGCGATACCGCCGCCGACGACCAGGGTAGCGGGGGTAAAGGGGACCCTTCTCGCTTCCAGGGGCTGGTGATAGTAGACTCGCCTTACGGCCGCCCCGAGCAGTGCCTTGGCTTTCTCGGTGGCCAGATCTCTGTCCTCGGTTACCCAGGAGCAGTGCTCCCGGATATTGGCTATCTCAATCAGGTACGGGTTTATCCCGGCCTCCTCAAGGACACGGCGGAAGGTGATTTCGTGCATGGTCGGTGAGCAGGCCGCTACCACGATGCGGTTAAGCCCGGCTTCCCTGATGTCATTCCGGATAATCTCCTGACCCGGCTCGGAGCACATGAAGACGTAGTTGCGGGCCAGGGCTACCGCCTCCAGGCTCCGGGCAAACTCGGTAACCGCCTCCGTATCGACGGTGCCCGCGATATTGCTGCCGCAGTGGCAGACATATACCCCGATTCTAGGTTCGTTCCCCATACTTTCTCCCTGGCTACAGCGCCTCCGCAACTAATTCGGCAATGTCTCTGACCTTAATAACGTCGCCCTTATCCATGGTTAAGACGCTGTCATCGAAGTTGAGCATGCAGTAGGGGCAGGCTACGGCTAGGACGTCAGCCTCTAGTTTCAACGCCTGCTCTATCCTGATATCGGAAAACCTCTGGCCGCTCTTGGTTTCCATCCAGATTCGCCCCCCGCCCCCACCGCAGCACAGGCTGTTTTCCCCGTGGTCGGGTAGCTCCACCAGTTCAAGGCCGGGGATGCTCGTGAGCACCTCCCTGGGCTCGTCGTAGATGTCGTTATGTCGCCCCAGGTAGCAGGGGTCGTGGTAGGCGACCTTCGAGTTTATCTCCTTACTTAGCGTTAGCCGGCCCTGTTTCATAATTTCGAGCAGGTATTGGGTGAAATGCGCTACTTCAAAGTTCCCGCCGAGAGCTGGATATTCGTTCTTGAAGGTATGATAGCAGTGCGGTGAGGAAACGATAATCTTCCTAGCCCCCAGCTCGGTGAGGGTGCTGATGTTATTCTGGGCCAGACGCTGAAAGACGCCCTCGTCGCCGGCTTTACGCACGCTTTCGCCGCAGCAGTTTGCCCTGTTACCCAGGATACCGAAGTCCACCCCGGCCTTTTTCAGGATAGTGGCGGTGGCCCGGGCAACCTTTTGCACCGAAGGGTCGTATTCCGGGATACAGCAGGGGAAATACAGTATCTCGGTTCCCTCGGTGTAGAGCTTCACTTCTAGGTCCTGTGCCCACTCGGCGCGCTTGTCCTCGGGTTCGCCGAGGGGGTTACCCACGCCGGAGATATTCTTGATGGTAAGGCGGAGCGAGTCAGGAACCTTGGCGACGCCCAGTTCGGTAACCACCCGGCGCAGGGCCCGCATGATGTCTATTATCTCCACCCCGCGGGGGCAGAGCTTAACACAGTTATTGCAGGTAGCGCACAGCCAGATGGCCTCATCCTCAAAGTCGGTTACGCCCAACTGGCCCTGGTGCATGATGCGGCGCACGATAAAGTCGCGTACCCTGTTCCAGGGGCATGCCGCCGTGCAGGTGCCGCACTGATAGCACAGCCTGAGGGCTTCGCCGCCTTCTTCGTTAATGATGTCGGCTACTTCTTTAAGCGGGGTTACCGGGCTCATGTTCTTCTCGTCTCTAGACCATGCCTAAGCTAGCTGGCAAATTTATACTCATGGTTTAGCATCTGGAGTGCTGTCTGTCTGGTGTATACCGGTAAGCAGGGGAATGTATAAAATCATCAAAACTTGCTCTCTGGTGTAATTATATGTCAGGGGGGTAGGGTTTATCAAATGTAGGTAGCGTGTTTGGGAAGATATTGTATAAAGTAACTTCAGGTGTTATTATGAGACGATTTACACAAAGTAGGCTTCTTACCGTTTGGCTGGGGTGGGTTTATTCTTATGGCTCAGAAGGTAGCTATTATTACCGATAGTAGCGCCTGTATTCCCGGTGAGCTGCTGAGGCAGTATCGCATCGGGCTGGTGCCGCTTAACGTTATTATCGGGCACAAGACCTATCAGGATGGGGTGGATATCACCCCCACGGAGTTTTATGCCCTCCTCCGGGAGACGGAAGAGCTGCCCATGACATCACACTCTTCGCCGGGGGCGCACCTTGAGGCCTATCGCCAGGCCAGCCAGATAGCCCCCAGTATTCTCTGTATCACCCTCTCGGCCAGTTTTAGCGGGCAGTTCAGCTCGGCGCAGGTGGCCAGGGAGCTGGCCGGGGAGTCTCTCCCCGGGGTAGCCATCGAGGTTCTTGATTGTGGCACGGCGGCGGCCGCCCAGGGGCTGGTGGTGCTGGCGGCGGCCAGGGCAGCCGCTTCGGGGTGGAGCCTGGGTGAGGTGGTGGAGAAGGCTAAGAGAGTGGCTGAGCGCGTGCACCTGGTAGCTATGG
>DUEB01000003.1 GCA_011176655.1 Dehalococcoidia bacterium
TAGGTTTTGCCGTCCAGGCTAATCGGGCAGGGAATAAGTGTGAAACCATACTCTTGGGCTGTCTTATGGGGCAGGGAAACGGAGTCGGCACTGATGACGACTTGCTTCATTAATTGCCTCCTCTTTCATGTCGTGCTTGCTGGATGTTATTCTCGTTTTTGTCTTTGACTGGCTATATCCGTCGTACTGCCGGTTTAACTCGCTGTGCTTCGCCCAGGACATTGCTGATATAATCTAGGGGCACCTTACTTATCTTGGCAATCTTCATCACGGCTTCCCGAATCAGGCTGTTCAGATACCAGGTGGCCTTACAGTTAGCAAGGAGGGTGGCAAAAGCGCTCTGTAGTTCACTAAGTGAGGCATCCTCCTCGTGAAGTTCGAGGCATTTTTCGCAGTCGGCAGCGACACCAATAAGGTCACGCATGCTGTGCTGGAGTGGGGTTCCCTGTCGTTCAAAGAACCTCTTGGCATGGTCAAGCTGCTCTTTATCAACCTTAAAACTATAAACGGTTAGCTCACCCATAATCTGCCTCCTTCAGATGATCTGTGGATGCTATTAGTTAAGGTGGTTCTACTGAAATTATTACTCTGGGTATACTTTTTGTCAAGCTCGGCGGCAAAGTTTTTTCGGGGCGGCGGTTACTGCTTCAGCAGACAGCGTAAAACAAATTGACCTTGGTGAGGGAAATTGATTATAATTTAAAGTGGAGGGGTTGTCTAGACTGAACTATAAGGCAGGCGAGGTTTGCACGAGGCTTGCGGCGTTTTTGGTGTTTATGCCCCAGATGAGGATGTAGCTCGGCTTACCTTCTTCGCTTTGTTCGCTCTCCAGCACCGTGGCCAGGAGAGTGCGGGTATTGCTACTACTGACGGCCAAGGAATCCACCTCTGTGCCGATATGGGCCTGGTATCCCAGGTATTCAGTGAGGAGTCCCTGGGCCGGCTCACCGGGGATATCGCCATCGGTCATAATCGCTACTCTACCCGTGGCTCCAGTCGGGTAAGCAACGTCCAACCCATCATCGTTGGCGAAGGAGCGAACACTATCGCCCTCGCCCACAACGGGAATATTGTCAACGCCGAGTACCTCTATCGAGAGCTCTGTAGCCGGGGCTATACCTTTAATTCGTCCACCGACACCGAGGTTATTGCTAACCTTATTCTCTCCGCCCCGGGGAGCGACTGGGTAGCCAGGATAAAGCATGCCATGAACCGACTTCAGGGGGCGTACTCGCTTACCATCATGGCTGACCAGACTCTATTCGGGGTTCGCGACCCTCTCGGCGTGCGCCCGCTGTGCCTGGGGGGTATTAACGGTGGCTGGGTCATTGCCTCGGAAACCTGTGCCCTCGACCACATCGGGGCCAACTTTATCAGGGAGATTGAGCCCGGTGAGATAGTAACCGTTAACCGAAGTGGCGTTGCCAGTCATCAGGCAAGTGTCGCCCGGAAGGCGCTGTGTATCTTCGAGTACATCTACTTTGCCCGTCCCGATAGTGTCATTAACGGTCGCTTGCTTTACCAGGCGCGGCAGGCTATGGGTGCCGGTCTGGCTGAGGAGTATCCGGTGGCTGCCGACCTGGTTATGGGTGTTCCTGACTCGGCTACCGCCGCCGGGGTCGGCTATGCCGTGAGCTCTGGTATCCCCCTGGGGGAGGGCCTGATTAAAAACCGCTATGTCGGACGCACCTTTATTGAGCCCCACCAGCGCATCAGGGATGTCGGCGTTAAGCTGAAATTCAATCCTCTGCCCGAGATACTATCCGGGAAGCGGGTGGTGCTGGTCGATGATAGTATCGTGCGCGGGACTACGACTCCCAAGGTGGTAAACCTGTTACAGCGGGCCGGGGCCAAAGAGGTGCATATGCGTATCTGTGCTCCCCCCCTGCGCTACCCCTGCTTCTTCGGTGTGGATATGGCTACCCGTGGGGAGCTGATTGCGGCGCGTAAGACAGTGCCTGAGATTAGGGATTTTATCGGCGCTGATTCCCTGGGTTACCTGAGCATCGAGGGGCTGATTAAAGCGGTGGCCTTACCCAAAGAGATTTTCTGCCTGGCCTGTTTCACGGGTAACTACCCGATACCGGTTCAGCTGGAAATGGACAAGCTGGCCCTGGAGATCAAGGCGGCTGGGAAACAACTTCCCTATGATGCCAAATAGCCCGAGCGACGGCCTCTCAGCCGCAGTTAGCGGTTGTCTGCCAGCTTGGGGCGAAAGGGCTGAGGCTCCGGCGGGGCCTTTCTGTTTCCAGAAGGCGGCTGAGTCCCAGGTTTGAGCTGGGTGGTCTCCTGTTGTCGTCGGGGGCAATCTTTGGTAACCTGTGAGGGGGAGAATCTCATTGTCGGGACAGGATAGATGAGCGAAGCCTACACCAAAGCCGGCGTCAATATTGAGACTGCGGCCAGAGCCAAGAAGCTGATAGGCAAACTTGCCCAGGCTACTTTTGGCCCCCAGGTTCTGAGCGGTGTCGGCTTTTTCGGCGGGCTTTTTGAGTTCAAAGGGTATCGGCAGCCGGTGCTGGTGTCCAGCGTTGACGGGGTGGGTACCAAGCTCAAGGTTGCCTCGGCGCTGGCCAAGCACGACACCATCGGCATCGATTTGGTTAATCACTGCGTTAATGATATCCTTACCTGCGGCGCTGAGCCCCTCTTTTTCCTGGACTATATTGCCATGGGCCGGCTGGTGCCGGAAAAGATAGAGGCTATCGCTCAGGGGCTGGCCCGGGCCTGTGGGGAGGTCGGTTGTGCCCTTATCGGGGGAGAAACGGCCGAGATGCCTGGGCTGTATGCCGGTGAGGACTATGACCTGGTGGGTTTTATTGTCGGCGTCGTGGAGAAGGAAAAGATTATTCAGGGGAAGCTGGTAGCGCTCGGTGATAGCATTATCGGCCTGGCCTCCAGCGGGCTCCATACCAACGGTTACTCTCTGGTGCGTCGAGTCTTTGGCGAGACCAGGCAGGCGCTGGCTGGCTACTACCCTGAGCTGGGGCGCACTCTGGGTGAAGCGCTCCTTGAGCCGCACCGTAGCTACTACCGCGAGCTAAGGCCGCTGCTGCCTCTGGTTAAGGGAATGGCGCATATCACCGGCGGCGGTCTGATTGATAATGTGCCCCGCATTTTACCCCAGGGTCTGGCGGCGAGATTTGACAGCCGGTCGTGGGTAGTACCCCCCATTTTCGGGCTGATTCAGGAGCGGGGCAAGGTTAGCCGGCTTGAGATGTATCGTGTGTTCAATATGGGTATCGGTATGGTGGTCGTCTGCTCGCCGGATAGTGTTGAGAAGCTGATACAAGCTCTGCCTGAGGCTAAGGTTATCGGTGAGGTGGTGAAGCAGGGGGGAGGGGCTGGGGTTGTCATTGATTAGCCCATGAAATATAGTGAGGTTATCCAGAGGCTAGAGTCTTTATCCAGCCCGGAGGCAGTAGCGGGCATGGCCCGCTTCGGGATTAACCCGGAGAATACCTACGGGGTATCGATTCCCAACCTGAGGAAGATAGCTAAAGAGGCTGGCAGAGACCATGCCCTGGCTCGGGAGCTCTGGGCGTCCGGTATTCATGAGGCCAGGATACTGGCGAGCATGACTAGTGACCCCAAACTGGTTACCGAAGAGCAGATGGAGGCCTGGGTTAAGGACTTTGATTCCTGGGACGTCTGTGACCAGGTGTGCATGAACCTCTTTGAGAAGGTTCCTCTTGCCTGGCGGAAGGTAAGCGAATGGTCGCAGCGGGAGGAGGAGTTCGTCAAGAGGACTGCTTTTGCGCTGCTCGCCTGCTTTGCCTGGCATGACAGAGAGGCCGCCGACGAAAAGTTCATCGAGCTAATGCCGGTAATCGTTAGCGGGGCTAGCGACGAGCGTAACTTCGTGAGGAAGGCGGTGAACTGGGCGCTCCGGAACATCGGGAAGAGGAATCCGAACCTGAACCGGGCGGCCATAGAGACCGCCAGGGAAATCCAGGGTGCAGGTTCCAGGGCGGCCCGCTGGATTGCCGCCGATGCCCTGCGCGAGCTCACCGGTGAGGCGGTGCAAAAGAGGCTGGCGAAAGCGAACTAGATGGGCCTTTGGCCGAGAGCAAAAGAAAACAGGAGGTAGTTTGTGCGTGCCATAGTTAGTGTTTCCGATAAAACCGGGGTAAGCGATTTTGCCCGGGGGTTGAGTCAGCTTGGCTTTGAGGTCTTCTCTACCGGCGGCACCAAGAAGGCGCTGGTCGAGGGTGGGGTGCCGGTTAGGGGCGTTTCCGAAATCACCGGCTTTCCCGAGATTCTTAACGGTCGGGTAAAGACCCTGCACCCCATGGTTCACGGTGGCATTCTGGCCCGGCGCGACCTTCCGTCTCACTTAGAGGAGTTAGCCAGGAATAGCATTGAGACTATTGACCTGGTGGCGGTCAATCTTTACCCCTTTGTGCAGACGGTGGCTAAAACCGGGGTTACCCTTGAGGAGGCGCTGGAAAACATTGATATCGGCGGGCCCACCATGATTCGGGCGGCTGCCAAGAATTTCCCCGGTGTTATCGTGGTGGTTGACCCGGCTGACTATTCTCTGGTGATTGAAAAGCTGAAGGCGGGCGGTATTGACCTGGCCGAGCGTAAGAGGCTGGCGCAGAAGGCTTTTCAGCATGTCGCCGTCTACGATACGGCTATCGCTCAGTATCTCGGGCAGGAGATGGAGGGTCTGCCTGAAGAGATGACCGTAGCCTTAAAGAAGCGCTACGGGCTCCGCTATGGCGAGAACCCGCACCAGCAGGCGGCCTTTTATGCTGAGCTATCGGTTATTAAGGAGAGGCCGACCGGGATTACCTGGGCGGAGCCGCTATGGGGTAAGGAGCTGTCTTTTAATAATATCCTGGATGCCGATGCTGCCTGGGGGGTGGTCACCGATTTCGCCGCGCCCACGGTAGCCGTTATCAAGCACACCAATCCCTGCGGTCTGGCCACTTGCGATGATATCGTCGAGGCTTACCGGCGGGCCTTTAGCGGCGACTCGGTGGCTGCCTTCGGCGGGATTGTGGCTTGCAACCGGAAGCTTACCCTGGCTATGGCTCAGGAGATGGCTTCCGTCTTCTACGAGATAGTCATCGCCCCGGAGTATGAGCCGGCGGCGCTGGAACAGCTCAAGCGTAAAAAGAACCTTCGTATCCTGGTTGCCGGGTTGCCACCGGGCTACGGGGAGGCGGAGCCAGCCTACCTCGATTTCCGGCGGGTAAAGGGCGGCTTTCTGGTTCAGAGCTCGGATTCCCTGCCGGAAGGCAGCGTGAATCTGAAAACAGTAACCAAACGCGCCCCGACTCAGGCCGAAATCGAAGACCTGCTCTTTGCCTGGCGGGCGGTTAAGCACGTCAAGTCCAACGCTATTTTGCTGGTTAAGGATAAGACCCTGCTGGGTATGGGGGCTGGTCAGCCCAGCCGTATTGTCAGTGCCCAGATAGCCAAGGAAAAGGCTGCCGACAAGACCCGGGGCAGCGTCCTGGCTTCGGATGCCATGTTCCCCTTCCCGGATGTGGTGGAGTCGGCTGCCGCCGGTGGGGTAACCGCTATCATTCAGCCCGGCGGCTCAATCAGAGACGAGGAATCAATCAAGGCGGCGGACAAGCACGATATGGCTATGGTATTTACCGGTGTGAGGCATTTTCGTCATTAAGCCCTCACTCTTAAGCCGGGGCAGGCTAAGCTAGAGCAGCCATGGTAATAATCAGACCGAGCATTACCAATCTGGATGAGATAGTGGCTTCCCTGCCTTGTGAGGAAAAGGCGGTGTTCCAGCGTATCTATGAGGTCACTACGGCGCTGGGCGAGTCGCGTGTTCCGAAGGAGATGGAACCCTGGGTAAGGGAGCGGTTCGGCTCGGTGGCCGCCGTCACCAGGCAGAAGGTCGTTAGGGTAACCAACCTGGTAACCCTGGAAGAAGCCCTCTTTAATCGGCTGCGCTGTCTCCGCCCCGCTGAGTTCAGGGAGAAAGAGAGCCTTGAGGCTCAGCTTGATAAGGCCGGTCGGGACGACCTGTTTGGTAGTCCGGCAGATACCACCCCGGAAGACCCCTTTGGCCGGGTATCAGGCAAGCACTGCGTTACGGCGGGTAATATCGCCAAGTACGACGGCTTACACGGGGTGGTCATCTACAATGATTTCCATCCGCTTCGTTTCTCTCAGGAGCAGATTAGTGACTATATTGACGTCGGCTTGGAGTGGGCCCGGAGGGCCCATGCCTACGAACCTCAAGCCAGCTATTTTTTCTTTATCTGGAATTGCCTGTGGCGGGCGGGGGCCTCTATACAGCATGGCCATGCCCAGGTAATACTGGCCCGGGGGCGACACTACGCCCGGATTGAGAGGCTGAGGCGGGCCTCCCTTGGCTACCGGCAGAGATTTGACGCCGACTACTTTAGTGACCTGTTCCGGGCACACGATTCCGTCGGCTGTGCCCTGGCTAAGGACGGGGTCAGGATACTGGCCCATCTGAGCCCGTTTAAGGATAACGAGGTCATCGTTTTAGGCGATGAGCTTAACCTTTCTTTCAAGGAGCGGCTCTACGAAGTACTCGCCTGTTTTAGAGACCGGCTGGGTATTGTAAGCTTTAATCTTGGTCTGGCGCCTCCGCCCCTGGAGGAGACCGAGGAGAGCTGGCAGGGTTTTCCGGTGGTGGCCTGGCTGGTGGACAGGGGAGACCTCGGTAGCCGGGCATCGGATGTGGGCGGCATGGAGATATATGGGGCCAGTGTTATCGGGAGCGACCCGTTTGAGCTGGCCCGCCAGTTGCAAACCCACCTGGCCTAGGAGGTGATGGGGCTATGGCTAAAGCAGTCTTAGTGGTGGATATGCTCCGCTGCTTTCTGGAGAAGGGCTATCCCCTATATGTCGGGGATAAGGCCCGTGGCATCGTTCCCAATATCCAGCGCCGGCTGGAGCGGGAGCTAAAGGCGGGTTCCAAAGTCTTCTTTATCGGTGACCGTCACGACCCGGATGACCTGGAGTTTAGGATGTTTCCCCCGCACTGCCTTGAGGGCACTCCCGGGGTGGAGGTAGTCCCGGAGCTGGCCGGGTATGCCGGGGAGGTAATTCCCAAGAAGCGTTACAGCAGCTTCTTCGATACCTCGCTGGGTGAGCAGCTAGATAAGCTCAGGCCGGATAAGCTGGTGGTCTGCGGTGTCCTCACCGATGTCTGCGTATTGCACACGGTGGCCGATGCCAGAAATCGTGACTACGAGGTTGAGGTGCCGCTTGACTGTGTCGCCTCGTCTGATGAGCGAGCCCACCGTTTCGCCCTGGAGCATATGGAGAAGGTCCTGGGAGCCAGACTAATTAGCCCCGGGGCTCGCCGTCTTAAACCGGCTAAATTTGAACCGTCTGAGGCGGTTCTTTCCGGGGACACGGCTGATATCTATTTTGTACGCACCATAGAGATACTGCAGCGGGCGCGGCTGAACCCGGTGGCGACCATGGAGGTCTTCCCCGGTCGGGCCGGAATGCTCTGCGGTATCGAGGAGGTCAAGGCGTTACTGGCTCGTGTTCTGCCTGAGGGAAACCGCCAGGTGTGGGCGCTGGATGAGGGCGAGAGCATGGGGCGCAGGGAGGTGGTGCTGCGCATCACGGCTCCCTATCAGAGCTACGGCCTCTACGAGACGGCTGTCTGCGGGATTTTAGCCCAGTCCAGCGGCTGGGCGACGGCGGCTGGAGAATGTGTGGCTGCCGCCAGGGGGATACCCGTCACCAGCTTTGGCGCCCGGCATGTCCACCCCTCCGTAGCCGGAGTCATGGAGTATGCCGCAGTTGTTGGCGGTTGTGCCGGCTGCTCCAGCATTGTCGGCGCCCGGCTGGCTGGAGTGGAACCCACCGGCACCATGCCTCACGCTTTGATTATCGTTATCGGTGACACGGTTAAGGCCACCATAGCTTTTGATAAGCATATGCCGCCCGGGGTGCCCCGGGTATCCCTGGTTGATACCTTTAAGGACGAGGCTGAGGAGAGCCTGCGAGTGGCTCAGGCGCTGGGAGAGCGGCTCAAGAGCGTGCGGCTGGACACCCCCGGCGAGCGGGGCCGGGTTACTCCCGAGTTGGTCAAGGAGGTGAGAGCCCGGCTGGATTTGGCTGGCTTCAAAAAGGTAGGCATCTTTGTCAGCGGCGGTCTTGATGTGGAACGTATCACCCTGTTTGTAGAGAGCGGCGCCCCGGTTGACGGCTTTGGCGTTGGTAGCTATATCAGCGGGGCGAGGCCCATTGATTTCACCGCCGACCTCCACGAGCTTGAGGGAAAGCCAGTCGCCAAGCGGGGCCGAATCCCCGGTATTACTCCTAACCCCAGGCTGAAAAGGGTAATGTAGTGAGGTTGTTGTGTTAGAGCAAATAACTACTTTTTTCACATCCTTTTTTGCCCACCCCAGTAGCTTCGGGATTGGCCTGGCTCTTTATTTCGGCGCTATCTGGCTTATCCCGTACTATCCGCCCCTCTTTAAGCAGGCGCGCCTCTGGGTGGTCATGGTGGTCAGCGCTTTCCTGGCTCTGGCGGCGGCCTCCTTTGTTCAGATTCCCCTGCAGCTTCTGGCGGGGCAGGCTATAGGCAGGCTCTGGAGTCAGGAAGTTATCATGAGCCGTATCCTGCTCTTCGGGATACCGCAGATTCTACTGAGCGGGCTGGTTCAGGAAGGGGCAAAGATGGTGCCCCTGGTCTGGTACTGGCGGCGTGAAGACAAACGCCTTAATCCCAAGTTGGGGCTGGCTGCCGGCGCCGCCGCCGGCGCCGCCTTCGGCATCTTTGAAGCGCAGTGGGTGTATAATAGAATCTTTGCCTCTGGCTTGCTGTGGGGGCTGTTGGAGACCCAGGGTATCTTAGCCCTGGTTGGTTTCTGGGAGCGGTTCTTTGTGGTGGCCGCCCACACCGCCTTTTCGGCGCTGGCCGGTTACGGGCTGGCGAAGGGTAAGGGGTGGCAGTTCTATCTCGTTGCCTCAGGGCTGCATGCCCTGCTGAACTACAGTGCGGTTCTGCTCGCGGCGGGGGTTCTTACCTCTCTGCAGGTGGAGGTTTATGTCGCTGTCCTGGCTATTGGGGTAACCGCCTGGGCGCTCTGGCTGCGCTGGCGGAAGACACTAGCTGACTACGAATCTCAGGTTAGCCCGGTGTGAAGCGCAGCCGCAAAACCTGCCTGGTTTCCTCGGTAACCTTTACCCTATCGTCTATGCGGTAGCCGACCACCCAGACTATCTGCTCCGGGGAGCAGACGATGGGGACTCTCTCTCGCCACCGGCGGGGTATTTTGACGTCAATCATAAACCGGTTCAGTTTCTTGGGCTGGCTCATCCCCAGCGGCTGAAAGCGGTCGCCGGGCCTTCGGTTTCTCACTGCCAGCCTGTCACCCGTTTTATCAAAATCAAAGCAGGCGCTGAGGCTGTCAGCCTCTTCTTGCGGCTGCTGCCGGTCGCTGACGCTGGCTGTGACCTGCCAGCCGGGGAGCCGGGTTTCGCCGGGTACAGCCAGGGGTAGCTCCGCTTCGAGGGGTGGGAAGGGGGATAAAGCCAGCGGCTCCTTCCCTATCAGGTAGCGGTCGTATTCTATGGTCAGGGTTAAGTCCCCCGGCAGGTTAAGGCTTCTTCCCGCCGGCTTATCCAGGGCATTCATTATTTCTTCAATATGGCGGGCTTCGATGTCCTTGAGGCCGCCGCTGAGCTTGCCCAGGGACAGGCGCAGGACCTGTCGCTTGAGGGCTGAGGGTAGCTTAAGGAGGCGCTCTTTATCCAGGATAATCATGTCTTCCTTGAGCCGGGCGATTTGGTTCCAGGAGCGGGCCCCCTCTTTCTCCAGGAAGGCAAGGTCGCCAGCCGCAATGCGGGCCGTGCGCAGCAGGGCTTCGGCTATGCGGGGGTTATAGCCTTTAAGCAGGGGCAGCAGCTTGAGGCGGATTCGGTTTCTCAGCGGTGACAGCGACAGGTTGGAGGAGTCGAGCCGGGGGCTGAGACTATGCTCCTGGCAGTAGTGCTGGGTTTCCTCCCGGCTTATGCCGAGTAGTGGCCTGATGATGGTGAGGCTGCTATCGGCGCTTTGTCGCTCGGTGCGGGGGCATAGCCCCTGAAGCCCCCTGGTGCCGCTTCCCCGAATCAGGTGCATCAGTATCGTCTCGATATTATCGTCGCTGGTGTGCCCGATGGCTATCTGACCGCTTCCGATGGACTTGGCGGTCTGAGCCAGGAAGTTATAGCGCACCTCGCGGGCGGCTTCTTCCAGCGAGATGCGTTTTCGAGCCTGGTATGCCCTTACATCGCGCTTTTCTACGGTGAGGGGAATGCCCAGGCTTCGGGCCAGGCTGGCTACGTATTGAGCGTCGGACTCAGACTCGGCCCCGCGTAGCTGGTGGTTAAGGTGGGCAGCGTACAGCTCGATACCCAGTGCTTCCTTGAGGCTGGTCAGGATGTGGAGCAGGCAGACCGAGTCGGGGCCGCCGGATACGGCTACCACCAGACGGGACTGCGGGGCTAGCGGGCAGTGCTCCCGGATGAAGCCCAGCACCCGTTCTTCTGGAGATTCTCTTCGTTTCGCTGTGGCTGACATCTTCTAATAGCTAGCTCGTTTGTAGAATGAGTTTGGTGCGGTGTATTGATTGGGGGCGCTGGGTAAAACCCAGGGCTAAGCTGACCTGCTCCGGCCTCCCCGAACCCCCTGAGTCGCAGCGTAGCCTCATGCCTATGGTGCCGTATGAGTCGTGCCACTCGGCCAGCCACAGGTCACTAATCAGTGCCCTAAGGTCATAGTTTCGCGGGCCGGTATCTCGGTAGTGCTGCCAGGGCAGATGCTCGGCTGACAGCAAGCCGGAGATGGCGGCGTCTACCTCCGCCTTCCCCTTTTCTGTGGCTACCGTAACCCGGTATTCGGCGAATCTGACCTGCGCCTGTAGGGAAGGCTGGTTATGGGCTATGAGGTGGGCCTGCTGGATTTCGATACCCGGTGGCAGTTGCTGGCTCAGCGCACCGCTGAAGAAATGGGGGGAGACCTGTCTTACCAGGTAGATGTCCATTAGTTCGGCTTCGCTGGTTACCCCGATGGGCAGCGGGGCGGCCAGAGATATCCTGGGGTGGGGGCTGAACCCCTCGGAGTAGGCCAGGGGCAGCCTGGCCCGGTGGATGGCTCTCTGCCACAGGCGTATCAGGTCGAGGTGGGAGATATACTTTACCTCGCCTCCCCGCTTAAACCTAACCCTCAGGCGGTACATACTCCGTCTTCTTTTCTTTGATTATGAGCACCTCTTCTATCTTTAAGCCCCGCATTTTGGTAATCACCATCTTTAAGCCCTTGTAGCGTAGCTGCTTACCCTGCTTCGGGATGTGCCCTAAAAGGCTGAGGATGAAGCCGGCTACCGTTTCGTAGTCCTCGCCTTCGGGTAGCGCCAGCCCCATCTCTTCATTGGCTTCTTCGATGCGCATGCTGCCGTCGACGTGGAAGGTATATTCGTTGATGGCTTCATAGTCCCGGTCAGCTTCGGCAAGCTCGTCCCCGACCGGGCCGATAATCTCTTCGACCAGGCGGCTCAGGCTGACG
Source organism: Dehalococcoidia bacterium (assembly GCA_011176655.1). Classification (GTDB taxonomy): domain Bacteria; phylum Chloroflexota; class Dehalococcoidia; order Dehalococcoidales; family UBA5760; genus UBA5760. The sequence goes on from DUEB01000003.1 coordinate 11,519, forward strand.
ATGCCCGCCGTGCCGCCGTACTCGTCAACGACCACCGCCATGCGGTAGTTCTGCTCCTGCATCTCGGTAAAGAGCTCCCCGATGCGTTTCGTCTCCGGGGCGAAGTAGGCGGGACGAATCAGGTTGTCAATAACACCGTCGCTGGTGATGGTGCCCTTGGCCAAGCCCATGAGCACATCCTTCACCGAGAGGATGCCGATGACATTGTCCAGGCTCTCCTCGAATACCGGGAAGCGGGACAGCGGCGACTCGGCATAGACGTTGAAGAAGTCAGCCAGTTTGGTTCCCTTCTCAATCCAGATCACCTCGGTGCGGGGCACGGTCACCTCCCTGACCGGTCGGTCGCCGAAGTCAAAGACCTTGTGCAGCATCTCAGCCTCGGCTTCCTCTACTGTCCCTTCCTTGTGCCCCACCGATATCATAGTCCGGATTTCCTCGGCACTGACCAGAGACCTGGCTACCGGCTCGCCGCCGGCCAGCTTACTGAATCTTGAGGCGATGGCGCTTAGCGCCAGCACTGCCGGGGCAAAGAGCCGGGAGGCCGCCTCGACGGGTTTTGCCAGTTTTATGGACATTCGCTCGGCGTTATGGACGGCGATGAGCTTGGGGGTGCTCTCGCAGAAGATGAGAAGGATAACACTTACCCCGATAGTGGCAATGAGAATACCCCAAGTCTCCCAGACGGAGATGGCGAGCACGGTGCCCAGGGCGGCGGCGGCGGTGTTGACCAGGTTGTTGCCCGTCAGGATGGTGGAGAGCAGCTTCTCCGGGTGCCGCATCATTCTGGCTATCCTTTTGGCGCCGGGCACGCCGGTGCTCACCATGTGCTCCACTTTTACCCGTTGTAGAGCCGTAAAGGCCGTCTCCGAGCTGGAAAAGAAGGCGGATAGCAAGAGGCAAACGATAAAAAGTGCCAGATATAGCGTTTCTGTGCCCGTCATAGGTTATCACCCCGCTCCGGAGGATACTGGTTTCGGAAGCTCCTGTCTCGTTTCGTTCATAGTTCATAATAGCATCGGCCCAAAGGGGTGTCAAAGGAGCGTCCTTCAGGGCAGCCTCGCTTAAGTAAGCCCGGCATTGTTGTGGCGGCTTTTATCTATGCTATAATTTCGGGAGTATGAAAATCTTGGGTATCGAGACCTCGTGTGACGAGACGGCGGCTGCGGTGGTGGAGGATGGTGGGGTCATCCTCTCCAACCAGATTGCTTCGCAGGTTGAAATCCATGCCCGTTACGGCGGTATTGTCCCCGAGGTCGCCTCAAGGCAGCATGTCCTGGCTGTGGTGCCGGTTATCGAGCAGGCGATGGCGGAGGCCGGGGCTGGCTGGGACGATTTAGGCGGCATCGCCGTCACCATCGGCCCGGGTCTGGCCGGCTCGCTGCTGGTGGGGGTGAATGTAGCCAAGGCTATCTCCGTAGCTCGTGGATTACCCCTGACCGGGGTCAATCACCTGGAGGGCCATATCTATGCTAACTGGCTTGATGGTGGCGGGGTTGATTTCCCGGTGGTGTGCCTCATTGTCTCCGGGGGGCACAGCGACCTGGTCTTGATGCGGGGGCACGGGGACTACATAGTGGTGGGCAGGACGCGCGACGACGCGGCTGGGGAGGCCTTTGACAAGGCGGCCCGGATACTCGGCCTGGGCTACCCCGGCGGCCCGGCTATTGAGCAGGCGGCTGGGGACGGGGCGGACTGCCTTAAGCTGCCCCGTGCCTGGCTCGCCGGGAGCTATGACTTCAGCTTCAGTGGGGTGAAGACGGCTCTGCTGCGCCTGGTGCAGGGGGCTAAAATCTCGTCTCCGGCTGATGCTGCCGCCTCCTTTCAGGCAGCCGTGGTCGAGGTGCTGGTTGCCAAGACCGTGGCCGCAGCCAGGG
>DUEB01000030.1 GCA_011176655.1 Dehalococcoidia bacterium
ACTGCCACCTGAGGTGGCGCTCTGATGACCTGAAGGACAAAAACTGCCCGGAGTGCGGGGGCGAATTGACCGAGCCACGCCTCTTTAATCTGATGTTCAAGACCTTTATGGGCCCGCTTGAGAAAGAGGCCAATGTGGTTTACCTCCGCCCCGAGACCGCCCAGGGTATCTTCGTTAACTTCCAGAATGTGCTCAATACCACCCGCAAAAGGCTGCCCTTCGGCATCGCCCAGATCGGCAAAGCCTTCCGCAATGAAATCACCACCGGCAACTTCATCTTCCGCAGTCGGGAGTTTGAGCAGATGGAGATTGAGTACTTTGTTAAGCCGGGAACGGATGAAGAGTGGTTCAAGTTCTGGCTTGAGGAGCGGCGCAACTGGTACCTGAAGCTGGGCATCAGGAAGGAAAACCTCAGGCTGCGCCAGCACATGAAGCACGAGCTGGCTCACTACGCCCGGGGCTGCTACGACATCGACTATCTGTTCCCTATGGGCTGGGCGGAGCTGGAGGGGATTGCCAACCGCGGTGATTTCGACCTCACCCAGCACGCCAAACACAGCGGTAAGAGCCTCACCTACTTTGACGAGGACGCCAGAGAGCAACTGGTGCCCTGCGTTATTGAGCCGTCAGCCGGCGTCGACCGCACCTTCCTGGCCGTGCTCTGCGACGCCTACGACGAGGAACTGGACAACGAGGAGATAAGGGTGCTGCTTCACCTCCACCCGGAACTAGCCCCCATCAAGGTGGCTGTCCTGCCCTTAAGCCGAAAGGAGAACCTGGCTCAGGTTGCTAGAGAGGTGTATGCCGACCTGCGCCAATGCTGGACGGTAAGCTACGACGATGCCCAGAGCATCGGGCGGCGCTACCGGCGCCAGGATGAAATCGGCACCCCGCTCTGCGTTACCGTTGACTTCGAGTCACTGGAAGATAGAGCGGTCACCATCAGGGAGCGTGACACTATGAACCAGATACGCGTCCCCATGGAGACGCTGAGAACAACCCTGGCCGCCAAGCTGGCCGGAGAAGCCCTCTTCACCCTGCCCCCCGGCGGCAAGATATGGAAGGAAGAGAGGAAACAGAACCCCGGTTAGTCTGGTAAGTCTAAGAGGGAAAGCTTGAGAATCATCCACTTTGCCGACCTGCACCTCGGGGTAGAGACCTACGGGCGACCTGACCCGGCCACCGGACTTTCCTCCCGCCTCCTTGATTTTCTGGCGGCGCTCGACCAGCTGGTAGACTACGCCCTTGAGAATAAGGTTGACCTGGTCCTCTTCTGCGGTGATGCCTATAAGAGCCGGGAGCCAACCCCAACCCAGCAGCGCGAATTTGCCCGGCGCATTAACCGCCTCGCCCAGGGCGGCATCCCCGTCTTTTTGCTTACCGGTAACCATGACCTCCCCAACGCCTTCGGGCAGGCTACGGCCACGGAAATCTTTGACACCCTGGCCATTAACAGGGTCTATGTCTCAAGCCGCCCCGATGTCTACCGTATCTCCACCGCGAGCGGCACCCTTCAGATTGTCTCTCTCCCCTGGCTGAGACGAAGCGCCCTGCTCAGCAAGGAAGAGACCAAAAACCTCGACTTCAGCCAGATTAACGAGCGTATGCAGCAGGTGCTGACCGGTATCGTCGCCGCTAATATTCAAAAACTCGACCCAAACTTTCCGGCGATACTGGCCGCCCACGTCTGGGTCGTGGGCGCTAAAGTCGGCTCGGAGGCAGCCATGACCATCGGGCAGGAGCACACCCTGCTCCCGAGCAATATTGCCCACCCCGCCTTTGACTATATCGCCCTGGGGCACATTCACCGGCATCAGATACTTCAGCAAAGCCCCCCGGTAGTCTATGCCGGCAGCCTGGAACGCCTGAACTTCGGCGAGGAGGCTGATGATAAGGGGTTCTATATAGTAGACATTGAGCCAGGTAAGGAAAGCGGGGGAAGACAGGTCTCCTTTGATTTCCATCCCGTAGCCGGGCGMCGCTTTCTTACCCTTAATGTTAACATCGAGCCCGGGGAGGCTGACCCCACCGCCRCCGTAACCAGCGCCATCACCRAGCAAGCCRGCAAYATCAGCGACAGCATCGTGCGCCTCAATATCRGCCTGCCGGCRGAACTTGAGAGCCAGCTCAGGGACAGCGACCTGCGTAGCGCCCTGAAGGAGRCCCACTACTTCACCGTAGCCCGGGACATTAAACGAGAGACCCGCCTCAGGCTGGGTAATKTGACCGCCGAAGAGCTGACCCCGCTTGAGGCACTGAAAGCCTATCTCAGYTCGAAGAAGGTAACACCGGAGCGAGCCAARACCCTGCTTGACTACGGCGAGCGGCTGATAGCGGAGCACAGCGCCAGAGAAAAGCCAGCGTCCTAATTCCACGCCTRTTGACAGGGCTTATCCAGGTGATATACTAGGCTCAGTAAYCGGTTATCGGGGAGGTAGCGAGATGTCACCACGGAAGTCTAAGACAGACCCGCAAATCTTAGAAATGCCAGCGCAGAAAATGGCGGTTGTCCAGGGTAAGGGTGCTCCAGATAAGGTTTTCCCTGAGGTCATGCCGGCTCTCTACGGTTCTGCCTACACACTGAAGTTCGACCTGAAGAAAAAGGGGCTGCCCACCTTCAAGGTGAGCGGGCTCCGCGGCCGCTATCCGGATGCTCACCTCGTCCCCATGGATAAGTGGACCATAATTATGGGCCTACCTGTCCCGGAGGACACCACCTCCCTACCCCAGAAGGTTCCCGGAATTGAGGTCAAGCTTGAGACCTGGGCATACGGCACCGTCGCCCAGATTCTCCACCTCGGGCCCTACGATCAGGAAGGCCCCACCGTGGAGCGCCTGCAGCAGTTCATCAGCGAAAGTGGCTACCAGACTAGCGGGCCCCACGAAGAAGAATACCTGACCCAGCCCGACGCCAAGGTCATAAAGACCCTTATCAGGTATGTGGTCAAGAAAAAGGCATGAAGGTAGTTATCGTTGGCGCCGGCCCGGCGGGACTGATTACCGCCCTGAATCTGCTCCAGAGGGGAATCAAGCCTCTAGTCCTGGAGAAGCAGCCGGAAGTAAGGTCAACCGCCTGCGGGGAAGCCCTGGGGCTCCGGTGGCTCAGTGAGATACCGTTTGACTCCAACCCCTACATCGCCAAAAGGGTCACGGGGGCAAAACTAATCTTCCCCGGCGGTAACTTCGACCACATCGCTAAGGAGTGCGTCGTCCTCAACAGAACCGATTGGCTGCGGGGGATGGCTGAGGAGGTCAAAGAGAAGGGCGGCAGGCTTAGCCTTAACTCAGAAGTAATTAGTGTGGAAGGTGACAGTATCAGGCTGAAAAACGGTCAGGACATGGGCTACGACATTCTTATCGGTGCCGACGGCCCCGGTTCGTGCCTTGCCCGCTATTTAGATATGAGATACAGCTCCATCGTTGCCTCTCAGTATAAAATCACCCTCGACACCTCGGGCATGGACTCCCTGGAGTTCTACTTTGATAAGAGATTCTCCTTCGGCTATGCCTGGATATTCCCCAAGGAGGGGGCGGCTAATGTCGGGCTGGGAGGGGACTTCGCCCATCTTGATGCCTTTTTACGGTATAAAGGTCTCGACCGCCAGCCGATACTCAGGAAAGAAGCCGGGATAATCCCCAATTCAGGGCTCAGCGGCAAGCTGGCTCAGCAGAACATGGCTCTCATCGGTGATGCCGCCTCCATGCCCAACCCCGCCGGGCTGAGCGGACTGTCATCGATTATTCAAGCCAGTCACATACTCGCCAGCAATATCGACAACCTGGAAGGCTACCAGCGCCAGGTCAAGAACCACCCCATAGCCGACCCTGCCCTGCTCCGGGGAGGGCACATTATGATGAACTTCAACAACCGGGACCTGACCCATATCGGGGAGTTCTTCGCCGGGGTTAAGGAAGGAGAGGGACACGCCCCCAGGGTCAGAAGAATCGCGAAACACCCCTCTTTGCTCCTGAAGCTCAACAAGCTGAGGACGGTCTATAAAGCAGGCAAGATGGCTATGGACTACGGCTGGTAAACAGTGGAGTGAAGTCTCAGAAATGAACGCCATACATGTCGAGAACCTGAGCAAACGCTTCGGGGAGAAAGAGGTCCTCAAGGGAGTAAACCTCAAGATAGCGGAGGGTGAATTCTACGCCCTGATGGGGCCCAACGGCTCCGGCAAGACGACGCTCGCCTCTATCATCGCCTCAATAAGAAAGCCCACCTCAGGCAGGCTGGAAATCTACGGCCGGCGGCCTGAGGACGCCAAGGAACTCATCGGTTATGTCCCTCAGGAAAACTTCTCGTCCCCAAAACTCACCGCCCGGGAAAACCTGACCTACTTCGCCCGACTTCTCAACTATCCTGCCGCGGAAACGAAGACGCTGGTAGCCGACATGTTGGCTAAGATTGGCTTAGCCGCAGACGCCGACAAAAGGGTGGAGAAGTTCTCGGGGGGGATGCGTAAGAGGCTGGAGGCAGCCACCGCCCTCTTCCCCGGCGTGAAGATTTTGATATTAGACGAACCGACCACCGGTCTCGACCCGGCAGCCAGGCGGAATTTCTTCAGCCTGATAACCGCAGCAAAAGACAAAAAGACCACCATCCTTCTCATCACCCACCTGGGCAGCGACGCCGAGCTGGCTTCAAGGGTAGGTCTGATAGATAACGGGATAATCATCGCCGAGGACGAGCCGGAGACACTGATAAGGAACCACGGCCTGGAGGACGTGATAACCGTGGAGACCGCGGTCAAGAGCGACCATATAATCGATACGCTGAAGGAACTGAGCATCGACCGGCGGCTGCTGGAGACGGAAGAGGGCTACCGCATCTATTCCAGAGACGGAGGCAGGGTTCTGGCCGAGGTTGCCCGAAGCCTGGAACATGCCGGCTACAAAGTAATGCGCCTTGAGATGACCCGCCCCTCCCTGGAAGATGTCTTCTTCAGACTTACCGAGAAAACCATGTCGGAGGCGCTGTAGCATGGGGCAAATAGCAGCTACCTTTTCCCGGACCCTCAAGGAATTCCTGAGGGAAAGGGCGGTTCTATTCTGGACAATAGCCTGGCCCATCATCTGGGTACTTATCAGCTCGTTTACCTTTACGGGAAGCGTCCCTGAAATGGCGGTGCCCTATGTCAAGGGCAGTATCACCATCTCCATGACGGTCTTTGCCCTGATGATTGCCGGCATGGCTAATCTGCCCTCAAGCATCACCGGCGACCGGGAAAACGGTATGCTCGCCAAGCTAATGTCAATGCCGATAAGTCCCAGAAATGACTTTACCGGCCGCATCCTGGCACTGGGTGCCCTTTCCGCTATTGCCGCCGGACTGGTCATCGCGGTTGGTTCCGCAGTCGGCGCCCGCTTTGTGGTTACTGCTGCTCAGACCGGACAAGCGGTCGGCTTTCTGATATTAATTATCTGTGCTTCGGCCGGTATCGGGCTTATCATCGGCACCTTCATCCGGCGCCAGCACGGAGCCATCATGACCGGGGTGGGCATTTCCGTGGTCACCGCCTCTATTTCCGGTATGTTCGCCCCTTATGAGTTCTTACCACCGGCCCTCCAGCGCTTCGCCCGCATCTACCCGATTTCGTCAGCCAGCAACCTGGTCAAATACTTCCTCACCGGGGAGGAATTCGCCGATTATAACCCGCTGACCACGAGCCAGATAACGCTCACCATAGCGCTTTCGCTCTTCCTTCTGATACTGGGCATAAACCTCTACTCCAGACTCTCCTGGAGGTCAGAATAAACGAGAGGAGGGATTACCTGGTATGGAACGGAGAATCCGAATCAAAGCCGGGGCCGTCGAGGTAGCCGCCGAGCTCAATAGCACCGGGACAGCTCAGGCAATCTGGGATGCCCTGCCCATTTCGGGGCGGGGAAACCGCTGGGGGGAGGAGATATACTTCTCAATACCGGTCAACCTGGAGGCGGAGAACGCTCAGGAAGTGGTCGCTACCGGCGACCTGGGCTACTGGCCGCCGGGCACTGCCTTCTGCATCTTCTTCGGCCCGACGCCGATGAGCCGGGGAGAGGAGATACGGCCCGCCAGCCCGGTCAACGTCTTCGGCAAGGTCGTTGGTGACGCCACCGTGCTCAAGCAGGTAGCCTCAGGGGCCGAGATTACCATCGACAGGAAAAGCTAAGAGAACCTGGCGACCACATAGAGCCACGCTTCCCCCACGACCCCATTGACAACGCTGCTACCCGGTGCTAACATTACCTCCCCGTGGTAGCGCGCTGGCTAAATCTTTAGTCGGGAGGATAGTCCAATGGCGACCTACATAATGTTAATGAAGTTAACCGAACAGGGGATTAAGGACATTAAGAACGCCCCCCAACGTATTGAACAGGGCAGCAAGGCCGTAGAAGCCATGGGGGGTAAGTTACTAGGCTTCTACTCGGTTATGGGAGACTACGACTACGTGGCCATCGGTGAAACTCCCAGTGAGGAGGTAATGATGACCTTCCTCCTCGGGCTAGGCTCCCTCGGGAACATAAGGACGACCACGCTAAGGGCATTTAACAGAGAAGAGTTCGCCACCATGGTTAAAAAGCTGCCTTAGCTTCAAGCGAGAGCCAAAAGTGAGTATGAACAAATGCCAGTGCGCTACTATCTCACCGAACCAGCC
>DUEB01000031.1 GCA_011176655.1 Dehalococcoidia bacterium
CAATATCCTGGATAATATCACGCATCGAGGTATCCAGACCGCCGGGCGTGTCCATCTGGATGATGCAGACCTGGGCACCGCCTTCCTCGGCTTGGGTAAGGCCGCGGTCGATGTAGTTAGCGACCACTGGGTTGATAACTCCCTTGACCTCGAGAACATCAATCCTGGAGTTGGCTGCCTGAGCTCCGGTGGCGACGGAAATAGCGGCGGTGGTTATTATTCCCAGCAGTAATATAAGGCGTATAATCTTCAGCATGTAAGTCTGATCTGTGACGGCTTCTCGGTAGAACCCCCCTTTTCGATTCGCATAGAGATTATAGCTTTATTAGGGGGCTATTGCAAATAAACCGCCTGGGGGTTCATCGGTCTCCCCCCTGGCTGTGAGGTTGAATAGGGGGGCGAATCTGGTATAAAATTAGCCACCATCGCAAAAGGACAGGCAAATGAGGGTTCGGCAGTGTAAGGGGTTCCGGGACCTATCTCCCCAGGAGATGGGCCGCTTTCGCTTTATAGCGCAGGCGTTCCGGGACTGCTGTTTCGGTTGGGGCTTCAGCGAGGTGAGAACCCCGACCCTTGAGTACCTGCACCTGTTCACCGCGACGGGGACGCTTACCCCGGGGATGCTGGGCCGGGTCTATTCCTTCCTCGATTGGGATGGGTGGAGTGGTCAGAGGGTGGTGCTGAGGCCCGACGGCACTATCCCGGTAGCCAGGTTCTATATCGATAACCTGGCCGGGAAGGGGCTGGCCAAGCTCTTTTACCTGGCCAACATCTTCCGGTTTGAGGAGACGGGGGAGGAGGCGAGAGAGCGGTGGCAGGGTGGGGTCGAGCTTATCGGGGTGAGTTCTCCCCTCGCCGACGTCGAGCTAACGGTAATGGCTCTTGAGGTCCTGTCCCGGGTGGGGGTTAGCGGGGTGGGGCTGCGCCTGTCCCATGCCGGTATCATAAGGAGCCTGCTCTCCAGGCTCGGGCTGAGTCCGCGTGAGCAGGCGAGGGTCTTTGACCAGATTCTGGACGGCGATAGCGAAGCCCTGGCCGAGATAAAGTCCCGGAGACCCAGGCTAGGTAAGGCGCTGGCGGCGCTGCTTGAGCTAAGGGGTGACTCGTCGGCGGCGCTCAAAGAGGTGAAGGCTCTCTTTGACCACGGCCTTCCCGAGATTACTCCCCACATGGATAATATGATAAGCGTGGCTGAGCTTCTGGAGGCGGTGGGTTGCCGCTACCAGATTGACATTGCCTCGGGGAGGGGCTTCGAGTACTATACCGGAGTAATCTTCGAGCTCTATAAAGACGGTCGTAAGTTGGGTGGTGGGGGGAGGTATGATGCCCTCATTCCGCTGATGGGCGGGGGCGATATTCCGGCTTCGGGCTTTGCCCTCTACCTTGACCCCCTGATGGACCTGGTGACGCCGGAGGCTTCGTCGCGGCCTCAGGCGCGGAGAGTCCTGATTCGGACGGAACCGAAGGTAATAGGGCGGGGCTTTGATATTGCCCGCCGTCTCCGCGAGGCGGGATGCGTGGCTGAGCTTCAGCTTGAGGGCCAGGAGCCGGCTGATTTCGGCTGGCTGCTTGAGCTTAAGGATAAGGCGCCATTCTTTGTTTTGACTGACCGGGCCCGGCAGCAGAGGTTTGAGCTTAAAGATGCTGACGGGGTTCTGGAGTTGGTGGGTGGGGAAGATGTCGCTTAAGATAGCCCTACCGAAAGGACGCCTTCTGGCCGAGACGGCCGCCTTGCTTAAACGGGCTGGCTGGGGTCTCGAGGAGTACCGGGAGAAGACCCGGCTCTACCGCCTGCACTCGGAGACTATCCCCGGTCTGTTCGCCAAGGTGTTTCACGAGCGGGACATCCCGATTCAGGTGGCGATTGGTAACTACGACCTCGGGATTTGCGGGCTGGACTGGGTGGAGGAGCTTCTGGCCAAGTACCCGAGCAGCGCCGTTGAGAAGGTTAAAGACCTGGGCTATGGCGCCGGTGTCTTGCATCTGGTGGCCAGTAAGGCTAACGGGGCGCCAGCCTCGATGGATGAGGTGTCGTCGCTAGCGGGCGGGATACGCATTGCCAGCGAGTACCCCAATCTGGCGGAGTCCCTGGCGCTCAACCTGCGCCTTAGGCAGTTCAGCATCTTCCCTCTGTGGGGTGGGGCTGAGGTCTACCCTCCGGAGAGCGCCGATTTAGCCCTGGTTCCGGGGAGAAAGAGGCAGAGGCTCTTTGACTACGGCCTTGCCTCTCTGGGCGAGGTGCAGCGTTACTCGGCCTTTCTCATTGCCAATAAGGACCGCTGGCAGAGTAAAGACCTGGGTGAGCTAGCGTCCTCTCTTGAGACGGCCCTGGCGGCTGGTGACTTGCGTCTTCCGGCGGCTGAGGTAGCTAAAGAGCCGGTCGCCTTGAAGGCTCGCCGGGCGGGAGATGTGGCTGGGGATACCGTGCGCCTGGCGCTACCCGACGGGCACCAACAGCAGCCGACCCTTGACCTGCTGAATAAGGCCGGGATTGAGATTACCGACTACCCGTCGCCCCAGGGCAACCGCCGCCCCCTAATCAATCTGGATGGGGTAACGGTCAAGGTAATCCGGCCTCAGGATATGCCCTTACAGGTGGCTAACGGAAATTTCGACCTGGCTATCACCGGCCGGGACTGGCTCAGGGAGCACCTCTATCAGTTCCCCTCAAGTCCGGCATCTGAGATTAGCGACCTCGGCTTTGGTAAGGTGAGGATAGTGGCCGTGGTCAGTCAGGATATGGCGGTGTCCGATATTTACGGCTTAAGGCAGCTTATCGGGGAGGAGTCGAAGTCGCTCAGGGTAGCTTCGGAGTATGTGAATATAGCCGATAAGTATGCCCGGGATAATCACCTGGGTGGGTATCGCATTGTGCCCACCTGGGGAGCCACCGAGGCATTCCTGCCTGAGGACGCCGACCTTTTGATTGAGAATACCCAGACCGGCCGCACCATAGCCAAGCACAAACTTAAGATTATTGATACCCTGGGGCAGTCCTCGGCCTGCCTTGTCGCCAGTGCCCGGGGCGAAGCTAGCCCCGGTAAGAGAGCCAGGATGGACTCTCTCATTAACAGCCTGCGCATGGCTGTGGAGGATGTCTAGAGTGGAGATTATCGAAGGTTTTGCCCGGGCCGAGGCAGCCCTGTCGCGGAGGGCCGCCGCCGACTTTTATCAGGTCTCGCCGCTTTTAAGGCAGAGGCTTGAGGAGATGTTCGCTGCCGGTGACCCGGAGGTGGTGGTCAGGCAGATTATCAGCGAGGTAAGCAGTCGCGGGGATAAGGCCCTCATTGAGCTTACCGCAAAGATTGACGGGGTGGAGCTGGCTTCGTTGGAGGTAAGTAAGGAGCAGGTCGCGGGTGCCTATCGGGAGGTGGCCCCGGAGCTGGTCTCGGCGCTAAAGTTCGCTGCGGAGCGGATACGGGCTTTTCATCAGAGGCAGAGGGACAGCCTGGGAAATGGGTTCTCGATGCCGGGGGTGGCTCAGGTACTGCGTCCCCTGGAGCGAGTCGGGGTCTACGCCCCGGGTGGTATGGCCGCTTACCCCTCGACGGTCTTGATGACGGCGATTCCGGCCCGGGTGGCCGGGGTTAAGGAGGTCATACTGGCCACCTCCCCGCGCGCCGCGGGGCTGGTTCCGCCGGCTACCCTGGTGGCCGCCGACATCGCCGGAGTAGACCGGGTCTTCAGTGTTGGCGGCGCTCAGGCGATTAGCGCCCTGGCTTTCGGCACTGAGTCCGTCCCCAGGGTGGACAAGATTTGCGGGCCGGGTAATATCTTCGTGGTCATCGCTAAGAAGCTGGTATACGGGGTGGTCGATATTGACGGACTTCCGGGGCCGAGTGAGGTCTTAATCGTTGCCGACGATACGGCTGACCCGGAGTACTGTGCCGCCGACCTTTTGGCACAGGCGGAGCATGACCCGCTGGCTTCGGCGATTCTGGTGACCACCTCGTCTCACCTTGCGGCTGAGGTTATGCAGGTGCTTGAGCGGCAGCTTGAGGGTTTACCGGCCAAGGCTATTGCCGCCGAGTCCTTGAGAGACAGGGGCAAGATAGTGGTCGTGGCTGGTATTGATGAGGCGATAGACCTGGCCAATCTCTATGCCCCGGAGCACCTCTGTCTTATGGTGGCTGGGGCGGCTGACTATGTTGACCGTGTCGCGAACGCCGGGTGTATATTTATTGGTGGCCGGTCAACGGTGGTCTTGGGTGATTATGTGGCCGGGCCGAGCCATGTCTTGCCCACCGGGGGCACGGCTCGCTACGGCTCACCGCTTGGTGTGAGCGATTTCGTTAAGTCCATGAACCTGATTAACCTTGACGAGGCGGATTTATCCGAGCTGGGGCGGGCGGCGGTCATTATGGCGCGCGCCGAGGGCTTTGAGGCTCATGCCCGGGCTGTGGAAAAGCGCTTGCCCGACCGATAGCGGCTTGGCTGGGGGGAGACTACCGTGTTGACCAGGGACGAGCTAACGAGATATAAGAGGCAGATAGCCGTCTTCGGGGAAGAGGGCCAGCTCAAGCTCAAGCAGGCCCGGGTCTTCCTGGCCGGTGCCGGCGGTCTCGGTTCCACCATCGCTACCTATCTCGCGGTGGCGGGTATCGGGAGACTGAGAATCGCCGATAACGATGTCGTGGCTCTGGATAACCTGAACCGGCAGATACTGCACTGGGACAGCGACGTCGGCCGCAGGAAGCCGGAGTCCGCCGCCGCTAAGCTGAGGAGCCTGAATGCCGATATTGAGGTGGAGATTGTCCCCGAGACGATACACGAGGATAATGTGGCTGAGATGGTAGCCGGTCTTGATATGATTGTGGACGGCATGGATAACTTCGAGGCCAGGTATGTGCTGAACAGGGTTGCCTTAGCTAGGCAAATCCCATTTTTCCACGGTGCCATTCACGGGTTTTACGGGCAGGCGACCACGATAATCCCGGGGAAGACGGCCTGTCTCCGGTGCATCTTTCCTGAGGCCCCACCGACGGTGGCGCCGCCGGTAGTCGGCGTGACCGCCGGTGTTATCGGGTGTGTTCAGGCTACCGAGGTCCTTAAATACGTCCTTGGCATGGGGCAGCTCCTGGAAAACAGGTTGTTGATGTGGGACGGGCTGGGTTGCCGCCTGGATGAGGTGCCTCTGGAAAAGAACCCGGATTGTAAAGATTGTGGCCAGGAGGGAGGTTAGCTGGCTTATGAAGGTAAGGGTTAGGTTCTTTGCCGCTTTCAAGGAGATATTTGGTACTGGGGAAAGGGAAATTGAGCTGGATAGCGGGGCCAGTGTCCAGGACCTGCTCAATATCCTGTGTGATTCGAGCGGGTGTCGCCAGAAGATATTTGATGAAACCGGCCGGCTGAGGCGTGACATCAATATGCTCAAGAAGGGAAGGCATATCCAGTTAGTGGACGAGACCCACTCCGAGCTGGAAGACGGCGATGTAATTACCGTGTTTCCCGCCCTGTTCGGCGGTTAAGATACGGGATTATTTTTGACCTATAGGGGGAAGCCGGTGTAGTATCCCCCTTTTTGTTTCGGGAAGATAGCTAACAGACTCACCTGTGGGATAATCCCTCGATTCGTGATAAAATAGGTCGGAGTTTTACGGTAAGGGGAGCAGGTAGTTGTCGGAGCGTGTCGGTATCGAGAGGCTGGTAAAGTCTGGTCTGGTTAACTTTAAGGGCTATAGTGCCCGGGAGTCAGCGGAGGCATTAGAGGGGGAGCTTACCGTCCCGGTTGAGGGGGTCATCAAGCTGGATGCCAACGAGAACCCCTACGGGTGTTCGCCGAAGGTAAACCGGGCGCTTGAGGCCTGTCCCGACCTCAATATCTACCCTGACGCCGCTCAAACGGAGCTCAGGAAGCTGCTGGCGGGGTATACCGGCGTCGGGGTGGAACGAATCGTGGCCGGTAGCGGTAGCGGCGATTTGATAGACCTGCTTTTGCGGTTGCTTATCGAGCCGGGTGACGAGGTCGTCGCCTGCGTGCCGGCCTTCAGCATGTTCCGTTTCAGTACCAGGATGTACGGCGGCCGGCTGGTTGAGGTGCCCCGGGATAAAGACTTTAGCGTCACCGTTAGCGCCGTAAAGGCAGCCATAAGCAAAAAGACGAAGCTAATCTTACTGGATAACCCGAACAATCCGAGCGGAAATGTGACGCCGCAGCCGGATATAATGGAGATTGCGGATATTGGGCTGCCGCTGCTGGTGGATGAGGCCTATGTTGAGTTTTCCGGGGAAACCGTGCTGCCCATAGTCAGCCAGTACCAGAACCTGATGGTGCTGAGGACGTTCAGTAAGTGGGCGGGGCTGGCGGGGCTCAGGGTCGGCTACGGCATTTTCCCCCCGGAGATGGCGGCTTACCTGATGACCATCAAGCTGCCCTATAATGTGAATGTGGCCGCCATAGTCGCCGTCCGGGAGTCTCTGAACGATATAGACTACTTGATGGGTAACGTCCGGGCTATCATCGCCGAGAGGGAGCGGCTTCTTGCCGAGCTCAGGAAGCTAAGGTTCTTGACCCCGTATCCTTCGCAGGCAAACTTTATTCTCTGCTCGGTGCGGGATGGCCTGGCCGCTGAGCTTCAGCGGCGGCTTAAGA
>DUEB01000032.1 GCA_011176655.1 Dehalococcoidia bacterium
AGCAGCGGAAAGACGATGTCGCTGGTGCAGCAGGGTAGCCAGACACCAAGGAACAGGAAGCCGAAGATAACAAGGAAGATAACCCTGTTCACAGCCCCACCCAGCGCCATGATGACGTGAAACATCGATGCCCAGGTGCTTAAGAGGACGTGGCCGAAGTGCGGCAGCCTGGTGACCGATTTCCAGTAGCCGATAGCGACACCAGCCAGGGCAGCCGGATTCACTATCTGCCACTCCTCAATAAAACCGATGTGAAACCCCCGGTTGGGCAGGTTAAGCAGCGCCTCTCCCAGATAGGGAATTACGGAGTCGCTCAGGGTGCCGATACCGATTGAACCGAAATAGCCGATTAAGACTATAGCCCAGATCTTGCGCCCGCCATACCGCCGATACATAGCGGTGGTGACCACGGCGCTCATGGCAACATGAAGCGGGTGCAGGACGTAAAACACGTTTTGGGAAACTGCGGACACCTGAGGGAGCGCATTATTAAAGATAATTACCACCATGACGATAATCCCGGTAGCCGCTCCCAAAGCCGTAAACGGGGCGTGATGTTTCAGTTCATGAGCTATCAACTTCAGCATTTGCCCATCGCCAGTTGAAAAACATTTTCACTAAAACGCCTAAATAAACCCCACCTCTTCAGTAACCGGGGAAACTACGCCTGGGCCGACTTCTGGCAGGCCGGGCACAGGCCAAGGAACTCCAGAAGATGTCCCTCTATCTTAAAGCCATTCTCCCGAGCCAGCCTCTGCTCCAGCCCGCCTAAGTCACAATCGCTAAAGTCCACGACCCGGCCGCACTGGGAGCATATCAGGTGATGGTGGTGCCCCGGAGGTTTTCTCATGAGATAGCTCCGGCAGCTACCCCCGGCGTGCACCTCGCAGATGAGCCCCAGTTCCGCAAGTACCGCCAGCGTGCGGTAGATGGTAACCAGCCCGATACCGGGGTGTTTACGGCGTACCCGCTCATATATTGCCGCCGGCGTCAGATGGTCAGAGCTGAGGGCAATTACCTTAAGCACCGCCCGCCGCTGCGGGGTAAGCCGGTAACCGCGCTGCCTTAGTATGGAGGTAAGCTTCTTTTCCGTAAGTCTCATTTCAACAGGTAAGTGAAAAACGTTTTCATCTACACAATACAAAATTAGCACCCTAATGTCAACCCGGGGACATAAAAAGGAAACGAGAGATAAGGCTAACCTAAAGCGCTCCTCAGTCGCTCCAGAAGTTGGGTAACCGTAATGGTTTCCTGCTCCGAAGTAGCCATATCCCGCAGTACTACCTTGCCCGTCTTTATCTCCTCATCACCAATAATCACTGCGTAGCTGGCAGCAAGATTATTTGCCTGTCTCAGCTGGGCCTTCAGGCTCTTGTCACCTACTGCCCCAATGACACTAATACCGACCCGCCTTAGTCTGGCGGCCAGCTTTACCGCCTCATCTCTGGCTTCATCGCCGACATAAGCCACGAACACCCGTGGCCTGGGTAGAGCCGGGACGGTAACCCCCTGCTTTTTCAGATTGAGTATGATGCGCTCCATGCCGGTAGCAAAGCCAATCGCCGGCGTCGGCCTACCCCCCAGCTCACTAATCAGGTCGTCGTAGCGCCCCCCGCCACCGAGGGTGCTCTGGGCACCCTCCGACTCGGGCTGAATCTCAAACACGGTCCGGGTATAGTAGTCAAGCCCCCGCACCAGACGGTGACTAACCTCGAAGGGGAGCCCGAGCCGTTCCAGATAGCCCCTGAGCCGGCTGAAGTGCTCCTCACAGTCAGGACAGAGGTAGTCGCTGCTTTTCGGGGCCGAATCAGCCACCGCCTGACACTGCGGCTGCTTACAGTCAAGCAGACGGAGCGGGTTTCTCTTAAGCCTGGTCTTACAATCCCGGCACAGCTTCTGAATATGTCCCGAGTAGTAGCTCTTCAGGGTAGCCAGGTATTCCGGTCGACACTGCCGACAACCGATGCTGTTCAGCTTCAGGGTCAGCCTGCGGAGACCGAGGGAGATAAAGAACTGCCAGGCCAGGTCAATGACCTCGGCATCAAGGGCCGGGGCGCTATCCCCCAACGCCTCACAGCCGAACTGATAGTGCTCGCGGTATCTCCCCGCCTGGGGCCTCTCGTACCTGAAAATGGGCGCCACATAGTAGAGCTTTACCGGCTGCGGCAGATTGTGCATCCCGTGCTCCAGATAGGCCCGACACACCGGCGCCGTGCCCTCCGCTCTCAGCGTGAGCTGGTTGCCCCCCTTGTCCTCGAAGGTATACATCTCCTTCTCGACAATATCGGTTCCCTCACCGATGCTCCGGGAGAAAAGCCCCAGGTCTTCAAAGGCAGGGGTATCAATACGCTGGTAGCCGTAAAGCTCACAGAGCCTGACTGCCCTGTGCTCAACATAGCGCCAGTAGGCCTGCTCCTGGGGCAAAATGTCCGAGGTTCCGCGCGGTGCCCGATACAAAGCACCCTCCTTTCCAGCTAGAATACCGTATCAGCAGTGGACTTGTAAAGACTGGTAATCGCTTACCAATTGACAATTAGCCCTGCCTCTCAGTAAACTTATCTTATCCCGCTATCAAAGAACGGAGAAGGCCATGCCTGATATCACAGAAAGCGCCCGCCGCCTAGCCGAGCTAATCACTAATTGTCAGGCTGACTACATTGAAGCCCGCCTTGAGGAGAGCCAGGCAAGCTACATTACCTACCGGGGAAGAGAGCTTGAGTCCATCGGGAAGACACGGGCCGTAGGGGGTAACGTGCGCGCCCTGATAAAGGGCGGCTGGGGCTTTACCAGCTTTAACGACCTGAGCGACCTGGCCAGCCGGGTGGAATCAGCCGTAAAGCAGGCCCAGCTTGCCCGCGGTAAGAAGAGTGAACTGGCGCCGGTAGAAGCAGTGATTGACAGCGTGCTCACGCTACAGGATAGAAACCCGGTGATTATGCCGCTTGCCCAGAAGAAGCGGCTGCTGGACGAATATAACGATGTTATCTGGGAGACCCCCAAGATCCAGACCTCAATCATCGCCTACGGCGATAGCTGTAAGAAGACCATCTTCTTAAGCTCACTGGGCAGCTTTATCGAGCAGGAGCGGGCCGATGTTACCCTGCGCCTGGCAGCTATTGCCACCGAGGACACCGAAGTACAGCAGGCCGGGCTGAGTTTAGGCAGCCGGGGCGACTTTAGCGCCATAGAAAATCTCCACCAGCCAGCCGCCGAGATGGCCCGGCACGCCGTAGCCATGCTCAGCGCCCCCAGGGTAGCGGGAGGCGAATATACCGTGGTCCTGGACCCGGTTCTGGCCGGGGTCTTCACCCACGAAGCCTTCGGGCACCTCTCCGAAGCCGACTTCGTCTATGAGAACGACCGCCTCCGTGAGATTATGGCGCTGGGCAGGGAGTTCGGCGCTGCCGAGCTCAGTATCGTCGATGACGCCACCCTGCCCGAACGGCGCGGCAGCTTTAAATATGACGACGAAGGCGTCCCCGCCGCCAAGACCTATCTCATCAGGGAGGGTAAGCTAACGGGCCGGCTCCACTCCCGGGAGACCGCCGCCAAGATGGCCGAGGCGCCGACCGGTAACGCCAGAGCCCTGAGCTACCGCTACCCGCCCATCGTCCGCATGACCAACACCTACATCGAGCCCCGCACCGCTTCTTTCAGCGACCTCATCAGCGACATTAAGGAGGGAATATATGCCAAGAACTGGTACGGGGGCACCACCAGCATGGAGATGTTCACCTTCTCCGCCGGCGAAGCCTATATGATTCGTAACGGTAAGCTCGCCGAGCCGGTAAGACCGGTAACCCTTACCGGTAACGTATTTCATACCCTGAAGAACATCGACGCCATCGGTAACGACCTTGACATGAACCAGGGCGGCGGCTGTGGTAAGGGGGGCCAGATGCCCCTGCCCGTATCCAACGGCAGCCCCCACATCAGAATTCGCCGCTGCCTGGTGGGAGGGAGATAGGTGGAGGATATCTTAGCCCGGGCGGGAAAGGTCGCTGAAGCCGCCGAGGTCTTCATGGCTTCCTCCGAGGAGACCCCGGTTCAGTTTGAGGCTAACCGCTTAAAACACGTCCAGAGTAAGCAGGCTAGCTTTGTAGCGCTACGCATTATCAGGGAGGGCAGGGTCGGCTATGCCGTCTCCACCGAGCTTAACGACCGGCAGAAGCTGGTAGAGGCCGCCGTGGAGACCGCCGAGTTCGGTATCAGGGCTGAGTTTACCCTGCCGGGAGCTACCGCATACCCCCGGACTAAAGTCTTCGACCCGGCGGTGGAGTCGGTAAGCCTTGAGGAGATGGTCGGACTCGGTAGCGAGCTAATCGATATGGTAAGAAAGCATACCCCGGAGATTCTGTGCGATGCCGAGGTGGCTAAAGGGACAACCCTCGTCCGCATCATAAACTCACGCGGCGGCGAGCTGAGCTACCGGCAGACCGGCTTCTCGCTCGGCATCCAGGGTCAACTGATTCGCGGCACCGATATGCTCTTCGTCGGGGAAGGCCAGAGCTCTTGTCGCCCCCTGAGCGATACCGGAGCCGTAGCCGGCGTCGTGCTCCGCCAGCTTGAACTCGCCCGGGAACAAGCCCCGATAGCGACCAAGGTGCTACCGACAGTCTTCACCCCCGACGGGGTCGCCAGCGCCCTCATCTCACCCCTGATGGTCGCCTTAAACGGCAAGGTCGTGCTCCAGGGAGCCTCCCCCGTCGGCAATAAGCTGGGGGAGCAAATCTTTGACCGTAAGCTATCACTCCATGACGACCCGACCATTGGCTACCGCCCCCAGAGCCGTCCCGCCGATGACGAGGGCACCCCCAGCCAGCGCACCCCCCTTATTACCCGGGGAACGGTAGCCGGCTTTATCTACGACCTGCAGACTGCGGCGCTCGCTCGTAAGAAGAGCACCGGAAACGGGGGGCGGCACCACGGGGGGCTACCCAGCCCCACCCCGAGCGCCTTTATCTTCACCGCGGGCGATACCGCCTTCGACGACATGGTAAGCGACATCAAGGAAGGGCTAATCATCGAACAGCTCATGGGAGCCGAACAGGGCAACATCCTGAGCGGCGACTTCAGCGGCAACGTCCTACTTGGCTATAAGATAGAAAGTGGTAAAATAGTAGGTAGGGTGAAGGATACCATGGTCTCCGGAAACATCTACCAGCTCCTGAAAGAGATTACCGCCGTGGGCAGCGACGCCAGGTGGGTCGGTAGCTCCGTCTATACCCCTTCCCTCTACTGCCCCGGCCTATCGGTAGCCAGTAAGTGAGCCTTCAGGTAACCAGAGTAAGTCTGGATAGTCACACTACCTCCCTTGATGAAGGGAGCGGGTTCAGTATAAACTCATAGAAAACGAGGCAGGCTAAATGAACAGACTGGTCAAGCTCTATGCCCGTCCCCGACTTAAGTCCCCGGTCTTGCTGGCGGCCTGGCCCGGCATCAGCAACGTGGCCATTATCGTGGCTTCGTATCTGGAAAGGAAGCTCGGCTTCAAGCGGCTTGGCGAGATTCAGGCCTCCCATTTCTTCGACCCGATTGGCGTAATCGTCAGAGATAACGTGGTCGAGGCGCCCAGCTTCCCCCAGAGCCGGTTCTCCTACTGGAAAAACCAGGCTGGCAGCAGCGACATAATACTGTTTATCGGCGAGCAACAACCGGCCGCCAAGGGCTACGAGCTGGCTAACTCGGTGCTTGAGGTCGGCATGAGGTTCTCGATTAAGCGAGTCTATACCTTCGCCGCCGCCCTGACCCGTATCCATCACACCGAGCAACCCAGAGCCTGGGCGGTGGCTACCAGCCGGGAGGTGGCTGAAGATCTGGGGAGATATAACCTGATGCAGAAGAGAAACTTGCAGATTGCCGGGCTCAACGGACTGATGCTCGGTGTCGCCAAGGAGAGGGACATCGAAGGCGTCTGTCTCCTGGGCGAGGTGCCCATGTACGCCACCAAGATACAGAACCCGATGGCGGCTCTGGCTATAATCAAGGCACTGGCCGGGATGCTGGATATCAAGATTGACCTGGCGGAGCTAAATCAGCTGGCTAACGAGACCAGAGAGGGCATGAAACGGGCCGCCGCCGAAGCTATGGGAGAGTATATCGACTACTTCACCGAGCCGATATGGGAACAGGACGAAGAGGACGAAGAGGAAGAGGACTAGGAAA
>DUEB01000033.1 GCA_011176655.1 Dehalococcoidia bacterium
CAGAGAGGTCCTGGGTAAGAAGACCAGATTCCTGCGCCGTCAGGGCATAACCCCAGCTCACCTTTTCGGGCATAGTGTTAAGTCCCAGGCACTGCAGTGCCACACTGCCGAACTCGACCCCGTTATCGCTCAGGCCGGTACGACCACACTGATTAACCTTGAGGTCGATGCCGAAAAGCGACCCCGAAAGGTGCTCATCCGGGAAATCCAGAAGGATGTCTTCGGCAAGCAGCTACTCCATGTCGATTTCTACCAGGTAAGAAAGACCGAGAAGATAAAGACTGACGTCCCCATCGTTCTGGTTGGGGAAGCCCCGGCCCTGAAACTAAAGGGGCGCATGCTACTACATCCCCTCTACAGCCTGAATATTGAGTGTCTGCCGGATAAGCTGCCCCACGAAATAAGCGTTGACCTGAGCTCACTTGAAGAGGTAGACCAGGCTATCCACGTCAGAGATTTGAATCTGGGCACGGATATTACGGTAGGTAACGACCCCGACGAGCTGGTGGTCAAGATCAGCGAGAAGGCGATATCAAGGGTCGTTGAGGAAGTCGCTGGGGTTGTTGAAGAAGAGGCTCCAGTGGAAGCGGCAGCCGAAGCCGAGGCGGGAGCAACGCCTGAATAAGCCACCGCCTTTAGCAGACTGTTATTAGGACCCGGCGCTAATGATTATTGACTTCCATACTCACGTGTTCTCGCCCCGGATAAAGAAGAACCGCCGCCAGTATGTCCAGGCCGACCCTTCCTTTGCCCTCCTCTATGACCAGAAAAACGCCCGGCTGGCCACCGCCGATGAGCTAGTCGCCAGCATGGACAAAGAAGGCGTCGATATGGCGGTCATCGCCAACATCGGCTGGACTACCCACGAACTCTGCATTGAGACCAACGACTACATCCTGGAGTCTATCGCCCGTTACCCCGACCGCCTGATAGGCTTCGGCGCCGTCCAGCCCCAGGCGGGAGCTGCGGCCATCGCCGAAATCGAGCGCTGCGCCCATGCCGGGATAAAGGGCATCGGCGAACTCCGACCAGACATGCAGCTACTCAATCTCAGCGACCGGCAGGTGATGAACCCATTTATCGAGACGCTGACTAAGCACAGATTGATTCTCCTTATCCATGCCTCTGAACCAGTCGGCCACTACTATACCGGGAAGGGTAATATTACCCCTGAAGTCCTCTACCACTTCATGGTCGCCTTCCCTGAGGTGATAACGGTATGCGCCCACTGGGGGGGCGGGCTGCCCTTTTACGCCTTGATGCCCGAGGTTAAGCGCGCCCTGAAGAATGCCTACTTCGACACTGCTGCCTCACCATTTCTCTACCACCCCCAGGTATATCACCAGGTTATCGGGCTGGTGGGCAGCGACCGGGTTATCTTCGGCAGCGACTGGCCCCTGCTCACCCAGAAACGCCTGCTGGACGAAATCAATTCCCTGGACTTGCCCCCAGATGTAAAGGCCCGGATTCTAGCCGGTAATGCCCGGAGGTTACTGGGAATGACCGCCGAAGGAAGCACGGTCTGAGCCATGGAGCCGGTTCGTTCTTTTATCGCCATCGAGCTACCCGACGAATTGAAGCTGAGGCTCACCCAGCTGGAGACCGAACTGAAAAGAGACGAACCGCCCGGGGTGAAGTGGGTCAGCCCCGAGAGCATCCACCTGACCCTCAAGTTCCTGGGTAATATTGACGCTGGTAGAATCGAAGCCATCACCAGGGCCATGGAGGAGTCGGCTCAGGGGATAGCCCCCTTCCGGCTGAGAGCCAGTGGGCTGGGGGTCTTCCCCAACCTGAAGCGGGCTCAGGTAGCCTGGGTGGGCATAAACGGGGAGGTAGACCGGCTGAGTCGCTTGCAAAAGCAGCTTGAGTCCAATCTGGCCCGGCTCGGCTTTACCCCGGAGTCGCGGGCCTTCACCCCCCATTTGACCCTGGCCCGCCTTAAAAACTACGCTTCACCCGACGAGCGGCAGAGCTTCGGCAGGCTCATCGCCAGCCGCGAGTTTACCGCCGGGAACATCGAAGTGGTGGCTATCAACCTGATGAAAAGCCAGTTAACCAGAAGCGGAGCCATCTACAGCCGCCTCAGTTCGGCTAGGCTCGAGGGAAAATAGGGCGAGGGACTCTTAAAACTGAGACCGAGGGTACCCTAAGAGGCTCTTGTCAAGGGCTGGCTACCTAGTGTATACTGTAGAAAATTTAACCTGGCTGGGAGGTGGACTTAATGGACCAAACCAATTTCCCCAAGTGTCTGAAGTGTAACAGTGGCGACCTGGTGCCCCTATCCGACTTCGGTAGTCAGGGGGCGGCAATACACTACAAAGCCTGGGTCTGTACCAACCCTGAATGTGGCTTCAACCTGAAAATCAGAAATGGGGATATCTATATTAACGAGCCCATCATGAGCGGTAGTCTCCACGGTAGCCGCTCCCACTAGCTACCAGGCTACGCGACTGACTCCGAATTGTGATGGCAGGTGGTTGCTCCAGCGGTGAGCATGCTTCGTCAGGCGGCTAAACTTAAAAGAGAGGCGCTTGATTTACTATTCCCCAAATGGTGCATCGGCTGCGGTAGGGAGGGAGACTTCATTTGTCCCTCCTGCCGTAAGCTGTTACCCCTGTTGATACCGCCACTCTGCCCCCAATGCGGAAGGCCTCAACCCAGAAGTAGCCTCTGCCCCAGCTGCGCTAGCTGGCAGGCCACCATAGACGGCATCCGGGCTCCATTCCGCTTCGAGGGGCTAGTCCGTAGCGCTATTCACCAGCTGAAATACCGAAACCTGAGAGCCCTGAGCGAGACACTGGCCGGATTCCTCGGTGATTACCTCAGCGCCAGTCCCCTGCCGGCGGCGGTGCTGGTACCCGTCCCGATACACGACCAGAGACTGAGGGAACGCGGCTATAATCAGTCCAGCCTGCTGGCTCAGGAGCTGGCTAAGCTCACTGGCCTGCCGATTGTGGCTGACTGCCTCATCCGGCAGCGGCCGGCTTTGCCCCAGGCCAGGACCGGGACCGTAGCGGAGCGCAGAAGCAATGTAGCTGGGGCCTTCACCTGCCGCGACCAGAGGCTGAAGAGCGAGCCGGTATTACTTATAGATGATGTGGCTACCTCCGGAGCAACCCTGGATGCCTGCTCCGCAGCCCTGAAGGACGCCGGGGCCAGCTCGGTCTGGGGACTGACCCTGGCCAGAGAAATCTAACAGAATATCCTGAGGAGTGATAGTAGATGCAGTTACAGATAAGCGGCAAGAATATGGAGCTATCAGCCGAGACGCGCCGTTACATAGAGCGTAAGCTGGGCAGGCTCAACCGCTACCTGCCCGATATTACAGAATCCAAGGTAGAGGTATCCCGCGAAAAGACCAAAGCCCCCGAGCAGCACTTCGTGGTGCAGGTAACCATAGAGAGTAACGGCACCCTGCTCCGCAGTGAGGAGAGGGGGGCCGACCTGCCCACTGCTATCGAAAGGGCAGCCGCAGTCATGAACCGCAGGATAGAACACTTCAAGGGAAAGCTCTATGACCGGAGAAAAGGTAAAAAGAGTAACCTGTCAATCCGCCTCGGCCCGGAAGAAAAGCCGGCAATCCCTCAAGCATCCGGAAAGGTGGTCAAAACCAAGCACTTCAGCCTCAAGCCGATGGCTGTAGATGAAGCCCTTGACCAGATGGAGATTCTGGGCCACGATTTCTTTCTCTTCTTTAACGCCGATACCGAGACAGTCAACCTGCTCTACCGCCGCAAGGATAATAACTACGGTCTCATCGAACCCGAGCTGGGATAGGCGTCGCTTAGCTTTTAGTAAATGACCGGGCAGCTAAAGTACGTAACCTTTGACACCCGAATGGGCTGGGTGGGGATACTGGGCTCAACCAGGGGAGTTATGCGCGCCACCCTACCCCAGACCTCCGCCGAGGAGGCCCGCCGGCTACTGGGCGAGCCAGCAGACCACGCCGGGCCGTCCCGCTGTCTGTTCGAGAACATGATAGCACGCTTGCGGAGCTATTTCCAGGCCGAGAGAGTAGACTTCCCGGACGAGCTTGACCTGGTGGGGGCTACTTCCTTTCAAATCAAGGTATGGGGGGCAACCAGGCTCATTCCCTACGACAACACCCGGAGCTATCGGTGGCTGGCGGCACAGATCGCAAGACCGGGGGCCGCCCGGGCCGTCGGGATGGCCCTCGCCCGAAACCCGCTGCCGATTATCATCCCGTGCCATCGGGTAGTAAACAGCGACGGTCGGCTCGGTGGCTTCAGCGGCGGGCTAGAGATGAAAAGACAGCTCCTCCATCTGGAGTCCGGGGGGAGCTATAACCGTGGTGGCAGCCTGCGTCACAGCTAGATGGCATCGATAATGGCCCGCCAGCCCTAATCAGGCCCGATATCGGAGGTACTACCCTTATTCAGCCTCCGTCTGGCCCTGGAAGTGCCTCTGCCTTTGATGCCTAGGAAGTCAAGGGCGTATGCCTCAATCAAGCCCTCGCCGGCAAAGCTGAAGTAGGTATTATCCCCGATGATGATGTGGTCCAGCACCTTAATCTGCATGATACTGCCCGCATAGACCAGCTCTCTGGTCACCGCTTTATCATTCTGGCTCGGTGCCGGGTTACCGGAGGGGTGGTTATGCACGAAGATGAGGGAAACCGCATTGTGCTTCAGGGCGCCCTCGATGACCTCGCGGGGGTGGATGACGCTGACATTCACGGTGCCTTCGAAGAGTTCGGCG
Source organism: Dehalococcoidia bacterium (assembly GCA_011176655.1). GTDB lineage: Bacteria > Chloroflexota > Dehalococcoidia > Dehalococcoidales > UBA5760 > UBA5760. Next base: position 4,720 of record DUEB01000033.1, read on the forward strand.
ATATCAATAATCTGGTTCTGACTGTTGAGATAGATGACCCGGAAGGTCTCCTTCTTCAGGTCTCTCATGGAATGGTAGAGGAAATCAAAGACCTCCTGCGAAGAGGTATAGACCGGCTTATCAATAATCTTCTCCTTTAGGAACTTCCTGGCTACCTCCTGAACCAGCTTGATACCAAAGGCGCTGTGGAGACCGATACCCTTTATCTGCTGCAGCTCTTCGGGGGAGGCTTCCAGAACACCGCGCAGGGTCTTAAACCTCTCGACCGCCTCCTTGGCCGGCTGCTTGCAGTCCTTACGCGGCGTCCCCAGGCTCAGCAGAAGCTCCACAATCTCATAGTCGTGGAAGCCAGACAGCCCTCCCTTAATGAAGCGCTCCCGCAGCCTCTTTCTGTGCCCCTGCCATTTATCACTTACCGGCATTGCTACCTTTTCCGATGCCTTCGACGAAATTATATGCCCTTTTACCCCTCTCTTTACGCCCTGGAACAGCCTCCCAAGACATCTCTAAATCCCCGGCGAAGACCAAGGTTTCCATCACCCTACTCCACCTTTATTCCTTCCTCTCCCACCAGCTCGGCAAGCTTCTCGCCAAGCTCGGCACAATAGCTGGTGGTCAAGTCAGGCAGCCTGAGGTGGGTTACCCTTGACTGGTAGGTCACCTGAAGTCTGACCTGATCATGCCCCGGGAACTCCTTCAGAGTGTCAATTACCCTCTGCAAACGCTCCAGGTCGCTATCCTTGTTATCGCTCTGGGTAAGGTTTATTACCAGCCGGTGACCCACCTCTGGAGCCGGAGGCTCTTCGGCTGCCGTCGGCGCCACGACAGGTTCGGAGGCAGCCGGCACCTCAGCCGGAGCTACCTCCGGCTGATAGTCACGAACCGAGTCACAGCTCAACTGCACCTCGTCATTACCCAGCCTTACCTTGCCTTCGACCAGCAGCATGTTCCCCTCCTGCCACAGGTCTTTGGTCTCGGCGTAGACCTTGGGCCA
>DUEB01000034.1 GCA_011176655.1 Dehalococcoidia bacterium
TGTTCTTTTTGTGGGTGCCGCAGATGCCTAGAATTTTCATCTTGCCTTCTATCCTGCTTATACCGGCAGCAAATCACAGAAGTGGAGTGAGTCCCGGCGCACCTTATCGCCGAGGTCGTAGTTAATCCCTTCCTGGAATATCGGGCCGTTAAAGACAAAGGAGTGAAACTCCCCGTTCTCGCCCGCCGGGTCGACACTGGCGGGAAGAGAAGCCAGGAACTCCCTGTTGAGTATTCTACCCACAAAACCATCGTCGAGGACTTTAGCGTCGACACAGGTGGTAACCGCTTGAAAGCCTGAGGCGATGAAGGAAGGTATCAGCTCGGCGGTGTCCCTGCCCCAGAGGGGGAAAAGCCCCTTCATGTCGAGCCGGGAAAGGTTATCTTCGCGGTATCTCCGCACCTCTTCCAGGAAGATGTCGCCAAAGGCCACCCGGGAGACGGAGGCACCTCTAAATCTGGCGAGGGCGGCTCTCATCCTGGACTCGTATTCCTGGTTGGGGCAGTCCTGGGGAATAAAGACTTCTTCCAGGGGTAGGCCCAGAGATTGTGTCTGCTTTCTAACTAAGGCCCGGCGCACACCGTGCAGGCTGACCCTATCATGGCCCTCCGTTATCGTGGTCAGTAGGGATATAACTTCGTATTTTCGGCTCTTTTGAAGCTCGTATAAAGCCATAGCGCTGTCTTTGCCCCCGCTCCAGCAAAAGAGTACCTTCTCCATTATCCCTCACCCAGCGCCTCTTTCTTAAGGGTTTCCGCTTTATCGGTCTTTTCCCAGGGGAGGTCGAGGTCGTCCCGCCCGAAGTGCCCGTAGCTGGCGGTCTGCTGGTAGATGGGGCGGCGCAGGTCGAGGTCTCGGATGATAGCCGCCGGTCTCAGGTCAAAGTGTTTGTCAATCAGGCTCATGATGACCGCCGGGTCGACCCTGGCCGTGCCGAAGGTCTCGATAGAGACGGACAGAGGACGGGCGACACCGATAACATAGGAAATCTGAACCTCCAGGCGGTCGGTAAGCCCGGCGGCGACCATATTCTTGGCAATGTAGCGGGCGGCATAGGCTGCCGAGCGGTCAACCTTGGTCGGGTCCTTACCGGAGAAGGCGCCGCCGCCGTGGCGGGCAAGCCCACCGTAGGTATCGACCAGAATCTTGCGTCCGGTAAAGCCGGTATCTGATACCGGCCCCCCGATGACAAACCGGCCGGTGGCATTTACGTAATACTTGGTCTGGTCATCAATCAGGGAGGCGGGCACAACCTTCTTTATCACCTGTTCGATGATGTCTTTCTCGATTGTCTCATGGCTGACGTCACGGTTGTGCTGGGCGCCGATGACCACGTTGGTCACCCGGTGCGGCGTGCCGTTATGGTATTCCACCGTCACCTGTGATTTCCCGTCGGGGCGGAGGTAGGGTAGGGTGTGTTCCTTTCGTACCTGAGCCAGGCGGCGGCACAGCTTATGGGCGAGGGAGATAGGCAGGGGCATGAGTTCCGGTGTCTCGTTGCAGGCGAAGCCGACCATCATTCCCTGGTCGCCGGCGCCCGTCTGGTCGAGGTCGTCGGTGGCGGCGGCTGTCTTTGCCTCCAGTGACTTGTCCACCCCGAGGGCGATGTCGTGGGATTGCTCGCTAATGGAGACCATCACCCCGCAGGATCGGTAGTCGAAGCCGTATTCGGGGTGAGTGTAACCGATGTCGTGGACTACCCTCCTGACTACCTGGGGGATTTCAACATAGCAGTCCGTGGTAATCTCGCCCATAACGATGATGATACCGTTGGTCACGGCTGTCTCACAGGCTACCCGCCCGTAGGGATCCTTTTTCAGAATGGTATCCAGGACAGCGTCCGATATCTGGTCGCATATCTTGTCCGGGTGTCCTTCGGTAACCGACTCCGAGGTGAGCAGGTATACCGGTGAGCTGTCAAAAGTGTTCGTCATCTTATCCTCCATGTCTTAGGTTCCTTCGTGCCAGCTGTTAAGATACGCCTTCTGTTCCGGGGTCAGCGTGTCAATCTCAGTACCCATCGCTCTCAGTTTAAGCCGGGCTATCTCTTTATCTATCTCTTCGGGTACCGAGTAGACCTTGGTTTCAAGCTGGCCTCTGTTTTTCACAATATATGCCAGGCACAGGGCCTGGTTAGCGAAGCTCATGTCCATGACGCTGGCGGGGTGCCCTTCGGCGGCGGCCAGATTAATCAGCCGCCCCTCCCCCAGCAGGTATAGGTTGCGCCCATCTTTCAGGGCGTGTTCGTCAACGAACTGCCGGATGCGTCGTTTGCTTTTGGTCATGCTTTCCAGGGCCGGGATGTTAATCTCGACGTTAAAGTGCCCGCTGTTAGCCAGAATCGCCCCGTCCTTCATGACCTTGAGGTGGGCTTCGTCGATGACGTGCTTGTCGCCGGAGACGGTGATGAAGATATTCCCTATTTCGGCGGCCGCCAATAGTGGCATGACCCGGTAGCCGTCCATAACCGCCTCCAGGGCGCGGGTTGGCTCGACCTCGGTGATAATCACCTGGGCACCCAGCCCCTTGGCCCGTAAGGCGATGCCGCGCCCGCACCAGCCGTAACCGCAGACGACAACCTTCTTACCGGCCCACAGGATATTGGTGGCCCGGGTAATACCGTCGATAGTGCTCTGGCCGGTGCCGTAGCGGTTGTCGAAGAGGTACTTGGTCTGGGCATCGTTTACCGCGATGATGGGATACCTGAGCTCGCCCGCTTTCGCCAGGCTGCGCAGCCTGATGACGCCGGTGGTGGTCTCCTCGGTGCCGCCGAGGACATTCTGGAGCAGGTCTTTTCGTTTGCTGTGGAGCGTGGCTACCAGGTCGGCGCCGTCGTCTACGGTGAGCTGGGGTTTGTTATCCAGGGCGGTATTAATATGTTTGTAGTAGGTTGTCTCATCCTCCCCCTTGATGGCGTTGGTTGGGATGCCGTACTCTACCAGGGCGGCGGCGGCATCGTCCTGGGTGCTCAGGGGGTTTGAGGCGCAGAGAATAACCTGAGCGCCCCCGTCCTTCAGGGCCAGCGCCAGGTTGGCGGTCTCGGTGGTGATGTGGAGGCAGCCCGAAATGCGGATATCCTTTAGCGGCTTTTCTTTAGCGAATCGCTCCCGGATTAGCCTTATCACCGGCATCTCCCGTGACGCCCAGGCGATTCTCTGCCTCCCGGCTTCGGCTAGAGAGAGATCTTTAACGTCATACTGGTTAGCTCGGGTCATCAGTTACTTCTAACTCCTTTCGCTTCTTCGGTGACCGACTTAAGTGCCATTATGTAGTTTAGCACATATCCGGCTATCGGCTCTACAGCCCCGGCGAAATTCACACTCGTCCTGGCGCCGCCGGCTGGTCACTCATGCCTGCCGGCCCGAAAATACGGTTCGGCGGGCACGGATGGGAGAGGCTTACTCTTGAGGCTTCCTCGGTTTTCTGGTCAGGGTTCTGATGCTATCGGCGTGTTTGATATATACCAGAATGGTCGGCCCTAGCACCGGGAAGAGCAGCCCCGGGTCGAGGAAGTAGACGGGCACCAGCGAGATGCCCAGCCCAATCAGCCTCCCCGGTATCTGGGTGCCGATTACCGAGATTATCTTGCGGATACTGTCCGGCCGCCACCTTCCCTTGATGATATGCTCGGCGGCGAAGATAGAAAAGAGCATGGTGCCCCCCCAGACCCCCAGCGAATGCGGGTTCAGGGCAAGCAGGATGCCCAGGAAAGAGGCGAATCCCGTGCCTCCCTCCTTGAATCTGAAGCAGAAGGGGTAGTTATGCCCCAGGATGGTAAAGAAGCTGCCGATTATCAGGGCCGGCACCGGGTTGTAACCCAGGAAGAGAAGCCATCGGGTCAGGTAGATGGCGAGCACCCCTTTTCCCAGGTCGACGAGCAGGATGGCAACCAGACCCAGGGCCGCCTGTCTCGGTGACCTGATGCCCTGTATCAGGCCGTAGGCGTTCATGGCGCCGATCTTGTGCGAGCCCTCAAGCCTGATGTCCCGGCCCACCATCCCCTTGGTGACGAAATAGGCGGTGGGCAGCGAGCCAATAAGATAGCTGATGGCTGCAATCAGGATTAGCCAGGTGTTACCTGCTCCGGGGTTCATCGGTATATGACCTATGACCTCCAATTTGATTTCAGGCTGGCTTCGAGCCAGGACGAGAGTTCTTCCAGTACCCGCTGGTATTTGGCTCTGGTGACCTCGACCAGCCGCACCCCGGGTCTTTGCTTAATGGCATCGGCCCAGGGGTGTGGGCTTGACATAATAGTAGCCAGGACCGGCTTATCGCTGCTGATTAGGCTGAGGACGGCTTCTTTGAAGCTGGCTGAAAAGAGCTCCATCTTGCCGATTTCATCGATGATAACCAGGGGGCACTCTCTGGCGGCTCTATTGAGGGCGGAGACCCCCACCCGCTCCAGGCTGTCAACGTCCACCCCGTACCGGCTGACCCGGTGGGGACTGCGGATATTGATGTGAGCCAGTATCGCCTCCGCGCCGTCCAGGGTAATTAGCCTGAAGCCCTTTCTAACGCCGCCGGTCCGTATTTCCTCGGTGTAGAAGCCTCCGGCTTTAGCCCCCATGGCGGCGACTACCTGTTTGATAAGGCTCGTTTTGCCCGTGCCCGGTCGCCCGGTGAGCAGATAGACTTGCTCCATCGCCCTTTAAGACTCTTGTCTCGTCCTAAGACTGAACCGGCTCAGCCTTTCTTTTCTCTTCCAGCTTCTTCTTGTGGCGGCGGTGCTTTAAGTCGGCTACCCTTTTTCTCTTGTTCATAGTTAGTTAATAATAACCCAGATTAGCCCTGTCTGTCACCCCTGGCTGGCGAAGCAGCGGACGAATCTGGCGATAGAGCGGTCGTAGGTCTTCTCTACCTCCGGAGGGAAGACACAGCCGGGAAGCTCACCGAGTTCCAGGTGATATCTGATGCATTCGCAGCACTTACCCTTGCGGGGGCATGGTTCGTAGGTGCAGGGGCACCCGGCTTTGTTAGCTTCGAGGTTACATTCCACGGGCAGGTCTTCTCCTCTCGCTGGATTGTCTCGTCGGGAGGTCGGCAGGGTGAGGCCCTCTAAAGGTAGCGTTTTCTTATCTCGGTTGATAGCTCAGCCACTAGCTCCAGGGCGCGCTCGGCTGGTTCTTCACTGGCCAGGGTTGCCAGGCCGCAGCTTGGGGTAAGCAGCCCCTGGGCGATTAGCTGCTTGAAAGGAATACCCTGCCGGGTAAAGGGGGCCATAGCCTCTTCCAGGCGGTCTTTGAGGCTGGCCGCCGATTCTTTACGTAACGACTCTTCATCGGTGGGGATAATCCCCCAGGCGATGGTGCCACCCCTGTCCAGGAAGCGCTTGGTTTCGGCGGGGTAGATGCTTAGCGACCCGGCGTAGTTATAGGTATCAAAGCTTAGAATATCAACGCTGGTCGCCAGCAGGATTGACCAGTCGGTGTTACCGCAGCAGTGGACGCCCGAAAGCCCGCTGATGCCACTAAAGACCTCTTCCAGCAGGCTGACAACCTTCTCCTTGGATAGTAAAAAACCGACGGAGCCGAAGGCGGACATGTACGGCTCGTCAACGAAGATAATTGTGTTCTTCGAGATTTTGCGCAGCTTTTTTTCCTGCCAGCCTGCCTTTAAGCGCAGCA
>DUEB01000035.1 GCA_011176655.1 Dehalococcoidia bacterium
TAGTTAACGTTTCTGAGGTGGGTCTCGGCTTTGTTGGCACCGGCGACAAGGTTCGCTCCCAGGGTCACCGAGTCGTCGGCCACCACCTTGATGTTACGCAGGCCTACGGGCGAAGCGGCACCGGCCACGATGCCGGCCCCGGTAACCTCAGCCTCCGTGGCTAAGCGAAGCTCGTAGCATTTCAGGGCGTTCTTCAGTTTTATCTCGTTTACCTCAAGGTCGCCCCTGATAACCACAAAGACAAGCTCACCGTCGGCGATGTAGAAGACTGCCTTGAGGGTGTGACTCGGCGCTATCTTCAGGAACCTGGACACCTCCTCAATGGTGGCGGCGCCCGGTGTCTTTACCTCTTCCAGTGGCAGTGGCTTTTCATCAGGTACTTTACCCTTGGTGCTCTGCGCCTTCTCGGCGTTGGCTGAATACTGGCAGTCGGGACAGTAGATGACCTCATCCTCACCGGTCTCGGTGACTAACATGAACTCGTGCGAGTCCTTGCCCCCGATAGCCCCGCTATCGGCTTCGACGAGCAATGTCGGCAGCCCGCAGCGGGCATAGATATTCTGGTAAGCCTTGAGCATCTGGTTATAGCTCTGGGCGAGCCCCTCTTCATCGGTATCGAAGCTATAGAGGTCCTTCATGGTGAACTCGCGGACCCGTAGCAGGCCGGCTCTGGGGCGGGGTTCATCACGGAACTTGGTCTGGATTTGGTAGAGGAGCAGGGGCAGGTCGCGGTAGCTCCTGACATACTGGCTGACCAGCTTGGTAATAATCTCTTCGTGGGTCGGCCCGAGACACAGGTTGCGGTCTCTACGGTCGCGCAGGGTAAACAGCCCCTTGCCGAAAGCCTGGTCTCGCCCTGTTTCCTGCCATAGCTCCAGTGGCTGGAGGACGGGCATCATCAGCTCCTGCCCCCCGGCGCTGTCCATCTCCTCCCGGATGATATTCTCTATCTTTTTGAGTACCCTCCAGGCTAGAGGCAGATAGGAGTATACGCCGGCGGCTACTTGAGCTATCATGCCGGCCCGTAGCAGCAGCTGGTGGCTGGCTGTCTCGGCTTCAGCCGGTATCTCTCGCTGTGTCTTCCCGAATAGCTTTGATAGGCGCATGTCTCTGCTTATCCTGTCTAGTTAGGTTTGTGAGCCGGCAGGTCGTGGCACTACCGCTCACCCGCCACCCCCGGCTACCAGGTAGCGGCGGGTTGATTAGATAGCCCGAGTCTTTACCGGCTTAGTTGTAGATATGGTTTCGTTATGTTATGCCTAGGCAAACTCGCTCTTGCCCATGGCGATAAAGATAATGCCTAATATACCCAGGATGATAACTACTCCCAGGTTAAGAGTGGCCACGATGCCGAGGACCGCCCCGGCAGCGGCAAATCCAAAGGCTTTACGTTTCATGGCGCAGCCGCCGCCAGCCACGGCGATTATCCCCAGAATGAGACTGGGCATGCCGTTAAGGGCTCCAATGGTACTGGGAAAGGCAAGCGCAATCTCCAATGGCGTACCGGTCAGAATGAACATGAGGCCGGAAACCAGGCCAATGATTCCGGCTACCAGGGTCAGCACCCCACCCAATCTGGCTCTATTTCCTTCCATGCGTTGTCCTCCTTACTATTGGTTATTTGGCATAGCTACTGGCTCAGTCTGTGCTCCAGTCCTTCTATTATATCTGTGGTACCAGAGAAAGTAACTCACCCTTTCGTACCGGAGGCACGAGAGAATAAGTAAACTAGCCTGACTGTTAATTGGTCGGGGGCTATCACTGATTTCACAGGGCTATTCAAATTCGCTCTTGCCCATGGCTACGAATATGATGGCTAATATTCCCAGGGGGATGATAGGAAACAGGGCTAAGATGGCTCCGGCAAGGGCAAATCCCCAGGATCTTCTTCGTAGTGTGAAGATTCCGGCGATCAGGGCAATAACGCCAATGGCGATTATGCCGACACCAATTCCTGCCATCAGCTCTAATCCGGGGATTCCCATCAGGAATGCGGTACCTACGGTAGCGAGAATACCACCAACAGCGATGCCGCAAATGCCACCAATTAAGGTCAGGATACCGGCTGTCGTCCCTTTCCATGTCCTTTGCATTTGTTACCCTCCTTCTTTTATCTGCTGTCTTGGGGCAAGAAGCGGTTTCCAATATTAAAGCATACAAAAGGGCGTTATGCTAGTGGTCTGGAGAAAAAATTTCGGGTAGATTTCTTATTAATTGGTCGGGCTGCGTCCCCTTTACCATCAGGTTACCTTCACTTCATACCTCGGTTTGCCCTCTTCCAGTCGCAATCTGAAGCGGACTCGCCTGCCGGCGATAAGGTGTTTTTCGTATTCCTCCCGCAGCCTCTTAAAGTCCGTGGTCTCCAGGAAAAGCCGCAGGGTCTCCAGCCGTTCCTGAAGTTCTTTATCCTCTGCTTCCGTAAGCAGCTGGCTCAAGGTCTTTTGATACTCTCTCTTCGCCTTGGTCTCGATGCAAGCGGAGAGTTCCGGCTCTATGTCAATCACTGTCTGCCTTATTGCCTTCAAGGAGCCTTACCACTTCTTAACGAGTCTACCCTCGTTGTCCCTCATTCTGCCGGCGATAGTAACTATAAAGTCGATGAGTGACCAAATCCCCACCGCGATGAAAAAGGTGACCGCCCCGATGGTCGGTGCCATAGCCTCGAAATAATAAGACCTGACGCTGAAAATAATCCCCAGCGTGGAAAATCCGGCAATGCCCAAAGCAAGCATCACAGAGGCGCTTCTGGTCTTATCAAGGTAGAAACGGTGGATGCCAAAGAACCCCAGAAAGGCGGCAAACAGAGCCGTGGTGCGTCTTGATTTCGGCGAAATTTCTTCCATTTTTATATCTACCTCACCCCCTTTATCCCCCTCTCCTTCAAAGTAGAGGGGGAGGTGGTAAGAAGGGGCTTCGCCCCTTCAAACTTCCCCTTTACCTTTTATCCTCAGCCATTCGTTCAAGCTTAATAATCTCGTACAAAGTTCCTGGGGGATATTCAAATCCTTCTTCTTTAATATCTTCACAATCGTAAGAGTCGTAGTCCATTTTTTAAAGCCTCTCCACCTCGCTCATCAGCACTCTTATAAAGTCCTTCTCCTCTATGGTCTTAATCTTTTTACCCTTCTTGAAGAGGACAGCGCTGCCTTTGCCGCAGGCGATACCGATATCGGCGTCTCTGGCTTCACCGGGGCCATTAACGACGCAGCCCATGATGGCGACCTTTATCGGTTTGGTAACCTTGAGTAGCTCTTTCTCCACCTCACCGGCCAGCCTGATAATATCAACCTCGGCCCGCCCGCAGGCGGGGCAACTGACCAGCACCGGCCCGCGCTGGCGCAGGTTCAGGCTTTTCAGGATTTCATAGCCGGCGATTACCTCTTCCCTGGGGTGAGCCGAAAGGGAGACCCGGATGGTATCCCCGATACCCAGATAGAGCAGGGTACTGATGCCCACCGTGCTGCGGATAATACCGGTGCGGGGAGTACCGGCTTCGGTGATGCCGATATGCAGGGGGTAGGGTATCTTGTCGGCGATGTCTTGATAGGCTTCAATCGTGGTCGGCACGTCGAAGGCCTTGAGGGAGACCTTAATCAGGTCAAAGTCGAGGCTCTCCAGCAGTCTCACCTGCTCCAGGGCGGCCTGCACCATGCGTTGGGCGGGGGACAGGTGATGACTCTGTGCTTTGGGCAGGCTCCCGGCGTTTACCCCGATGCGGATGGGGACGCCCCTTTCCCCGGCGGCCCTGGCTATGACGGAGACCTTCTCCGGCTCGCTGATGTTGCCCGGGTTCAGGCGTAGCCCGGCAGCGCCGGCTTCCAGCGCCTCCAGCGCCAGGCGGTAGTCGAAGTGAATATCAGCGATGAGGGGCAGGGGAGCGCCCTTTTTAATCTCTTTTAGGGCTCTGGCGGCTTCGGCATCGGGGACGGCGAGCCTTACCAGCTCGCAGCCATAATCGGCAAGCTCCCTTATCTGGGCAGTGGTTGACATAATGTCCCGGGTATCGGTCTTGGTCATCGACTGCACCACGATGGGGGCACCGCCGCCCACGGTTACCCCGCCTATCTGGATTGGTCTGCTTTTTCGTCTCGGGTTCATGGGGCTACCCCCCGCTGCTTATTATCCGGGTTATATCATTAAAGGTAATGGCTATCAATATGCCTATGAGCAGGAAGAAGCCAATGAGGTGCACCAGCCCCTGGGTTCTTGGTGGGATGCGTTTCCCGCCGCGTGCCTTCTCCAGGAGGACAAAGATAATGCGGCCGCCGTCAAGGGCGGGGAGAGGGAAAAGATTTATCAGGCCCAGGTTGATGCTGAGGAAGGCAACAAACTCCAGCAGCGGGCTCAGCCCGGCTCTGGCTACCTCTCCGGTAATCTCCGCGATGCCCACCGGCCCTCTCACTTCAAGAGGGGTCGCCCCGGTAGCCATACTGAGTATCCCGTTCTTAAAGAGAACGAAGGTCTCGACACAGGTGGCGGCGCCCAGGGGGGCGGCCCTCCAGGCGGGTTCACTCCGACGGATGATGGTAGTGTCTATGGTCTTGACGGCAACCCCAATGGCTCCTTCTCCCGCCGGGGGTCGCCACCTGGGTACTAAGCTAAAGCTCTCTACGGTCGAGTCGCTGTGCTCAATGGTTATCTCCGTCTCCTTGCCCAGATTGAGCTGGATATAGCGTTGCAGGTCGCCGGTGTTGTTTATCGCTTTATCGTTTATGCTGATTATAACATCATCATTTTGAATACCGGCCATGGCGGCCGGTGAATCAGGGGCGACCTCTTCCACCAGGACCTTACCCACGACTAAATTGTGGGGCACCATGAAGGCGATTGTGAAGAGGGCCAGGGGGACGAGGAGGTTCATCAGCGAGCCGGCGCTGAGCACCAGGAGCCGGATGCCGGTCGGCTTAGCGGCCAGGCTTCGGGGGGCCTCGGGGTCTTCCTCTCCGGCCAGCTTGGTAAACCCGCCCAGGGGTATGGCATTCAGCGAGTATATCGTCTCTCCCCGTTTTTTCCCGAACAGGCGCGGGGGGAAGCCGACCCCGAACTCCTTTACCTCCACCCGGAAGGCCTTGGCGGTGATAAAGTGCCCGAACTCGTGGGCAAGGATAAGCCCGACCAGGACGCCGATAAAGATTCCCGCCGTACTTAGCATGGATTGTCTCCGGCGCTGAGTTGATAGACCTTCTCTCGTGCCCATTCATCAGCCGCCATGATTTCCTCCAGGGTAGGCTGGTTTGCGGCCTGGTGTTGCTCCAGTGCCCGTTCCACCAGGTGCGCAATCTCGGTAAATCCAATCTGCCCGGCGAGGAACATTGCCACCGCTACTTCATCGGCGGCGCAGAGCACCGAGGGGTAGGTGCCTCCCTTCCTGCCCGCCTCGATGGCCAGCCTGAGGCAGGGGAACCTGCCT
>DUEB01000036.1 GCA_011176655.1 Dehalococcoidia bacterium
ATGGTTGAGCTGATTAACCGGCAGCACCTGTACATCGCCCAGCCGCCGCTCTACCGGATAAAGAGCAGTAAAGTCGAACACTGGGCCTACTCAGACCCGGAAAAAGACGAGTTTCTGGCGGAGCTAAAGGGGGCCAGAAAGGTAGAGGTACAGCGCTATAAGGGTCTCGGCGAGATGAGCGCCGAGCAGCTGTGGGAGACCACCATGAACCCCACCACCCGCACCCTGCTCTCGGTAGCGCTGGAGGACACCGCCAAGGCAGACCACACCTTCCACATGCTCATGGGCGGTGAAGTCCCGCCCCGCAAAGCCTTTATTCAGGCTCACGCCAAGAGCGTCAAGAACCTGGATATCTAGTGGGCTACCCGCAGGAGAGCCGTAAAATTGTAACCCGCTTTCTTTAGCCCTTCACTGCCGCCCTCATCACGGTCAACCAGAGCGATAACCCTGATCACCTGACACCCCATCGCCTCCACGGCCTCAATAGCCTTCACTACCGAGCCGCCGGTGGTGAGCACGTCTTCCAGGATGGCCACTTTTGTGCCTTCCTTCAGGTGTCCCTCAATCCGCCTCATAGTGCCGTGCTCCTTAACCACCTCCCGGACAATAAAGATGGGCACCGGCTTACCCTCACGGTGGCTAATCACGGCCACCGCGGTCACCATGGGGTATGCCCCGGTAGCTACCCCACCAACCGCCTCCACCCCACTCCCCACTAGTTCATCAAATATCGCCTTACCGACCAGGTAGGCACCCTCCGGCGAGAGGGTTATCCTCTTGCCGTCAATATAGTAGTTACTCTTTTTCCCGGAGGTAAGGGTGAACTCACCGGTCAGGAAGGCCCCGACCTCGTGGGCAATCTCCCGAATCCTGCGGCTATCGTCAGTGTCCAGTCCCAGCTCCAGGGTCGGCCGTGCCTCCATAAGTAACCTCCTATCTCAGACCGCTAGACCTGATTTTCGCTGGCATACAGTCCGTGCTCCTCAATGTAATCAGCCACCGGCCCGGGGATAAGCTGACGGATGGAAAGCCCCCGGCTGACCCGCTCCCTGACCAGGGAGGCGCTGATATCTACCAGCGGGGCATCGAGCAGGATAAGACTCGCGGCCAGCCCCGGAACCAGCGCCTCCAGAGGTTTGAGGTCGGGAAGGTCATAGCCCGGTCTGGGGACAGCCACCAGGGAGCACGCCCTGACCAGCTGCCGCGGCTCATGCCACCGGGGAAGCTCAGCCAGATTGTCCCAACCCAGAATGAAAAACAGCTCATCCCCGCTGTCAAGCTGCGCCCTCAACCGGTTAACGGTATCAACGGTATATGAGGGGCCCGCCCGCTCTATCTCCACCAGGGACAGCTTGCAGTAAGGCCTACCGGCAATCGCCAGGCGCACCATCCGGACACGATACGTCGCCGCCGAGAGAGGGGCATTCATGCGGAGCCACGGCTTCCCCGCCGGCACGAAGATAACCTCGTCCAGACCCAGGCGCCGCCTCACCTCTTCGGCGACAGCCAGGTGCCCGTTATGGATGGGGTCAAAGGTGCCCCCCAGGACACCGCTCTTCATGGCGACCTATCCTTTCTCCGCCTAATACCACTCCCACTCGAGCCGGCCACATCTGACCTTATCACCAGGCTTGGCCCCCGCCCTCTTTAACGCCCGACAGACCCCCAGCCGGTCAAGCTCTCTCCTTACCTGAGAATAAACTGCGGGACGGGACATATCCACCCGGGCCACAATGCGCGCTAGCTCCGGAGCCGCCACGACAAAGGTATCGCCGTCCCTCTCTACCCTGACCCCCCTCTCCCGCGGCTGCGGGTGGAAGACCTTCTGCCTGACCCTGTCTCCCGCGGCTCTCTCGGCGGTAGCCCGCCCCAGCGTCTCCAGCGCCGCCGCCAAAAGCTCCGGGATTCCCTCCCCGGTCACCGCCGAGATGAAGATGGGGGAAAGGCCAACCCCGGTAAAGGCTTCCTTAGTCTCCGAAAGTCGAGCCCGCACCTGGGGCAGGTCGAGCTTACTTACCGCCACCAGCTGCGGTTTGCTACTCAGCGCCGAATCAAAGAGACCCAGCTCCGTATTCACCCGTATCATGTCCTCCACCGGAGACGCCGAGCTACCGTCTATCAGCTGCACGAGCGCCTTGGTGCGGGTTACATGGCGCAGGAAATCATGCCCCAGCCCCTTTCCCAAGTGGGCACCGTCTATCAGCCCGGGAATCTCGGCCAGGACGATACTCCGCCCCCCAACCTCAGCCACCCCCAGAACCGGCTCCAGGGTAGTGAAGGGGTAGCTGGCTATCCTGGGCCTAGCCGCTGAAATAGCCGCCAGCAGGGTAGACTTACCGACATTAGGGTAGCCGATAATACCAATATCGGCAATCAGCTTCAGTTCCAGTATCAGCGAGGCTTCCTCGCCGGCCTCCCCCTTCTGCGCAATCTGGGGGGTCTGATTTGTGGCCGAACTAAAGTGCACATTGCCCAGGCCCCCCTTACCACCCCGAGCCACCACCACCTGCTGGCCGGGCCCGGCAAGGTCGGCAATAAGGTCATCCCCAACCACCTGAGTCTTGGGTAGAACCACCGTCCCCACCGGAACCCTGATAATCAGGGCCTTTCCCTTCCGGCCGTGCTTTTTCCTGCCCTGGCCGCTTTTACCGTCTTCCGCCTTAAAGAACCGCTTCTGCTTGAAGAGACGCAGGCTGGTAACGCTGCTATTCGCCTCAATGATGACATCGCCGCCGTCACCCCCGTCACCCCCGTCCGGGCCGCCGAAGGGGACATACTTTTCGTGCCGGAAGCTTATGGCGCCGTCGCCACCCCTGCCGGCGCTAACCCCGATTTCCGTCCAGTCAAACATCGCCCCTCTCTATCACAAGACTTTCCAGAGTTATCGTTAATTTTACCCTAACTTCTGTATTAATTCTATATTTGTTATTAACCTTAATAATAGTGCTACTTTATAAGATTTCCGCCTGAGAGGCTGGTCTTTCGGGGTTAATAGTAATTAAATCGGGCAGGTCCTAACTGAGACCTTCCCTACTTATCATAAAAATCTTAAAGTTATCGCAAAAGCGGGCCGACTTTTGCAAAGGTTATGCCGGGTAATGCCGGGCGAGGTCTTCGGCTGGGGGGGCTAATCAGGCTCGGCCTCGTTACTTGGGGCGAACCTGCTCTCTGAGCGCTGAGATTCTGCGTCTCAGGTGGGGGTTAACACCACATTCGGTGGCTATCTTCTCACAGGCGTGCCTTACGGTGGACGGGTTTCGCTTGCCGAACTCCAGGCCGATCTGAGCCAGGGGGCAGCCGGTCTGCTCCCGGATAAGGTACATGGCTATCTGCCGGGCCAGAGCGGTTTCCTGGTCTCGCTTCAGGCCCGCTAGGTCGGCGGAATTAAGCTGGAAGCTGCGGGCGACCGTCTCGATGATTAACGCCGGGGGCCCCGGTGCGCCGTCTGCGTTATCGGTGGCGATATGCTCAAGCGCCTCGGCGGTCAGCTCGGGCGTGGCCTTAGCCTTGAGAAGCCGGGCATAGGCAATAACCCGGTTCAGGTTGCCCTCCAGCTCGCGGATGTTCTGCTGAATCTGCCGGGCGATAAGCTCCAGGGAGTCCGGCGGGACATCCGCACCGCGCTCCCGGGCCTTGGCTTGAAGGATGGCGAGGCGGGTTTCCAGGTCGGGGGGTTTGATGTCGACCACTAGCCCCCACTCAAAGCGGGAACGCAGCCTCTCGGCGAGCCTGGGGATGGACTTTGGCGGGCGGTCGCTGGTTATGATAATCTGCCGGCTGCCGTCGTGCAGCTCGTTAAAGGTGTGGAAGAGGCACTCTTCCGTCTGCTCTTTACCGCTGATGAACTGAATATCATCAATCATAAGCATATCGACGCCTCTATATCGCCGGCGGAACGCCTCCATCTGCCGCTCCTGGAGGGCGGTTATGAACTCGTTAGTAAACCGTTCGCAACTGGCGTAGCAGACCCGAAGGTAGCTAGCGGTGGCTTCATGCCCGATAGCGTGTAAGAGGTGTGTCTTACCCAGGCCGACGCCGCCGTAGATAAACAGGGGATTGTAGGTCTGTCCCGGGTTCCTAGCTACCCCTAGGGCGGCGGAGTAGGCAAGCAGGCTCCCGCTACCGGTGATGAAGGAATCGAAGGTGTACCTCGGATTGAAGGGGTGCTGGCCTGAGCGGTCGCTACCCGAAAGCCCGCCCCGGTGGAGGTGGCTGTCCGCTGAGGGCGGCTCCGGGGAGTCCACCTCGAAGATGACGCGGATATCACGGCGGGTAAGTCTGATGAGCGTCCTCTCGATTAAGGAGCGCTGGTTCTTGTCCAGGTACTCGGCTACGAAGGTATTAGGCACCCCGACCACGAACTGGCTATCCCGGTAGCCGAGACCGGAGGTCTTCTCCAGCCAGGTCTGGTAGTTGTGCCTGGAGACCTGAATTTGCAGTTCGCCCAGAGCCGTCTCCCAGATTTGTTTGGCTGACTCAGCTTCCATCAAACCACCTTCGTTTCATTCCGCAGAACTTAAGCTTCATAGCCCTGGGTTAGTGCCTGCCTTAGCCCCGGCTTGTAGGAGAGGTCGCCTGCTCAGGGGTAGCTGCGGGAGGGAGTTATCGTAGCGCCAGACATAGAAGTCACGTTATAAATAATAGCAAGCCTTCCCGAGGGGCAGGCAACAGCTGAGGTGCTGGTTTTGAGATGTTCTCGGGTTCTATTTTCCGTTAAAAGGTCTCGGAAACT
>DUEB01000037.1 GCA_011176655.1 Dehalococcoidia bacterium
ATAGACCAGAGGCATCAAGAAAGGATAACTATGGGTTTGTGATTTATCCATAAGAAAAAGCCCTCTTCTCAGAGGGCTGAGGGGGCCGCCTCCACCAGCGATAAAGCTGACTTCAGCTGCCATTTAAAGCTTAACAGATGCTAATAATTTGTCAATACCCTGTCAATACCTAACTTTAAAGGTTCCCGCGCTCCTTACCGCGACAGGCTCGGCGTGTGCAGGGTATAGCCATCCTCACCCTCCGGGAAGATATCCTTGAGCAGCAGGGTTTGTCCCGTCTGGATGGCGCTGAAGCCGTATCTCTTGCGGATGCGGTCAATAGTCTTATTTAACTGCTCTGATCTCAGGGCCGATGGCTTGAGCATATTAAGTTGCCTTGCCGGCTCGGTCAGGCCCGATACCCCGATGCCAATGAGGCGAACCGCCTTTGTTTCCCGGGACAGTGCCTTCTCCAACAGGGCGAAGCCGCCTTCAAAGATGCTCTGGTCGCTGCTGGTGCCCTGACCCAGGGTGCGGTGCCGGCTGATGGTGGTAAAGTTAGCGTACCTCAGTTTCAGGATTAGGCACCTGGCCTCCTTACCCTGCTGGCGAAGCTGACTGCCGACCCGCTCGCTCAGGTAGCGCAGGGTTGCTTTTAACCGGGCGCGGTCTCTGGTATCCTCGGCGAAGGTGGTCTCCCGGCTGATAGACTTGGCTTCCGCCGGGGGCATTACCTTTCTCTCATCAATGCCGCTAGCGTGCCGGTGCAATACTTCACCGTAAATGCCCAGTTTGGCCTTGATGGTAGCCAGCGGAGTGTCTGCCAGTTCCCCGATAGTATTTATGCCCCGCTTTTGCAGAACCCGCTCCGTCTTCCGGCCCACTCCGGGCAGTTTGGCGATTTCCAGGGGAGCCAGAAAAGAGCGCTCCTCACCGGCGGCTACCTCTAGTAGTCCGTCGGGTTTGCCTAGCTCAGAGGCAACCTTGGCGACTACCTTACCGCCGGCGATGCCGATTGAAGCCGAGAGCCCTAGCTCAGCTTTAACCCGCTTCTTTATCTGTAGCGCCATGTCGTGGATTGAGCCGTAGATAGACTCAAAGCCGGTGGCCTCGAGGAAGGCTTCATCCAGGCCCAGCGGCTCAAGATAGGGCGAGAAATCAGCCAGGATAGTTAGGAACCGCTGTGAAGCCCGCCGATACTTGGGAAAGCTGCCCTCGATAAAGATAGTCTGGGGACAGAGGCGACTGGCCGTAATAAGTGGCATACCGGCGTGCAGGCCGAAGGCTCTCGCCTCGTAGGAAGCCGCGGCCACGACCCCCCGCCGTTCAGGCTTACCGCCGACCACCACCGGTTTACCCCTGAGCTCCGGGTTATCCACCTGCTCCACCGAGACGAAAAAGGCATCGAGGTCAATGTGCATAATGCGGCGGGTCATTGTAACTTACATCCTAACTATTCGGATTGCCTGTAACGGGCAGGCCAGCACACAATCGCCACAGCCCTGACAGGTGGCAGGATAAAACATGGGCATTTCATAGGGAGCCTCCTGTTTAATAAGTTTATGAGGACACGCTGCCACCGCTGGGCAGATTCCATTATCGCAATTCCCCGGGCGGCACCTTTCAAAAACTACCAGGGCTGTCTTACCCGACATTAATCTTTAGCCTTATTCCTATCCTTTAGCTTCTTAAGCGCTTCTTCCAGCTCTTCTAGCTCTCGCCACATTGCCGTCGGCACCGAATGGGCTGGCCAGCGTTTCTTCAAATCCTCCAACCGGGCCTCAAGCTCTTCCTGCTCATCGATATCTATGGTGCTTCTCCTTTTTCGCTGGAGACGATGGCTTTAAGGCGCTGCTCGAAGACGCTGCGCTTAAGGAGGACGTAGCGCTGGCACTTAAGACACCTGAGTCCGATATCAGTCCCCAGCCTCACCACCTGCCACTCGCTGGCGCCGCAGGGGTGCTGCTTCCTGAGGCGCACCACGTCACCCGGCTTTACCTCAAAACCTGCCGTCACCTAAATGCCTTCCTTGATTATGAGCCTCTGGAGACCGGGCCGGCGGACAATACCTTTTTGATTTATCCTCTACGGCGCGGGTTTTGGCAGGTGGCGGTTAATCTGTTCGCGGAGCGATAACGCCACCCGCCGTGCCGCCTGAGCAAAGTCCTTCTGGCGCGAGGCGTATATCACCTGGCGCGAGGAGCTGATAATTACCCGTTCCCCCTGAGTATCGACCCCGTAGCGCACGGCCAGAGCCAGGTCGCCGCCCTGGGCGCCGATGCCCGGTATCAGGAGGGGCATAGTTGGGTGAGCCTCCCGTATTAGCTTAAGCTCCTCGGGATAGGTAGCCCCGACCACCAGCCCTATGTTACCATGGGTATTCCACTGACTTGCCTTATGAGCCACAATCTGAAACAGCCGGCGGGAGCCAGCCCCTTCTTTACAGCGAAGGGACTGAAAGTCCTCGGCCCCCGGGTTTGATGTCCGGCACAGGATAAATACGCCCTTGTCCCGGTACTCGATAAAGGGCGCTACGGAGTCAAGACCAAGGTAGGGGTTTACCGTAGCGGCATCGCAGCTAAGGCTTTCAAAGATGGCTTTAGCATAGGCTCGGGCGGTATTACCGATGTCGCCGCGTTTGGCATCGCCGATGACCGGGATGTCCTCCGGGACGTCCTTGATAGTTTGTTTCAGGGTACTAATCCCCCGGCTATCCAGCGCCTCATAGAAGGCGAAATTGAGCTTGTAGGCGCAGACCAGGTCGGAGGTGGCCTCAATAATCGCCCGGTTAAACTCAGGGACGCTTGTCTTCTCAGGCATCAGGCTCAGGTCAGGGTCAAGCCCGATACAGAGGAGGCTCCCGTTTCGGTGTGAGGCGATGTGTAGTTTCTCCAGAAAGTTCACTTTATCCCCTGTAATAAGATTATCAGTCGCCACCAAGAGGCGTCAAGTGCTAGAATAGTGATAAACCGGCGCACCTGATACGGGTGAGAGATGGACTACGAGCAGGCCCTGGGCTATATCTCCGGCTACACCGACTACGAAAAGGTGCCCCTGCCTCATGCTCTCGGTAGCTATGACCTGAGGCGGGTTGAAGAACTGCTCGCCCGGCTGGGTAACCCTCACCTGAAGAGCAGGTCAGTCCATATCGCGGGCACCAACGGCAAGGGCAGCACGGCGGCGATGATAGCCTCGGTGCTCACTGGTTCAGGTTACGGCACCGGTCTCTACACCTCGCCGCACCTTATTACCATCAGGGAGCGCTTCCAGGTTGATGGCCGCCCGATTAGCCGGGCGGAGTTCGCCCGTATCACAACCCGGCTCAAGCCCGAGGTCGAGAGGGTAAACCTTAAGGCTGCCTATGGCGAGCTGACCACCTTCGAGCTTCTGACAGCGCTGGCCTTTACCTATTTTCAGATGAAGGGGGTCGACTTCCAGGTGCTTGAGGTGGGCATGGGCGGGAAATTCGATGCCACCAATGTTATCCGGCCTGAGGTCTGCGTCATCACCTCTATTAGCCTCGACCACACCGAGGTGCTGGGCGATTCGGTTGCCAGAATCGCCGCCGAGAAGTCAGGCATTATCAAGCCCGGCAGTGTGGTGGTGCTGGCTCCTCAGCCGGACGAGGTAGTCCCGGTGATACAGGAAGCCTGCCGCCGGCAGCAGGCCGAGTTGGTTATGGTGGGCCGGGACGTCACCTGGCACAGCCTCGGCTTTGACGGTAAGCAGCAGCTGCTTGAGATAACGGGAAAGTCGAGCCAGTATCGGGAGCGAAGCATTTATAAAATACGACTGCCCCTGCTTGGCTACTACCAGATGGAGAACGCCGCCAGCGCCGTAGCCGCCCTGGAGGTGCTGGCAGAGAGGGGTTTTGCTATCTCCCGGGACAGCATAGTTAATGGCCTGGCACAGGCAAGCTGGCCGGGCCGGTTCCAGGTTCTGAGACGCCGCCCGCGGCTGGTGGTTGACGGCGCCCACAACCCTGATGCCGCCCGCAAGTTGAGGCTTTCCCTGAGCCAGTACTTCGAGTTCAGCCGCTCCATCCTGATTATGGGGGCATCGGGCGATAAGAATGTGGCCGGCGT
>DUEB01000038.1 GCA_011176655.1 Dehalococcoidia bacterium
AATTTTGAACAGGAATTAAGGGCTAAATATAAACAAAAATTCTTAGAGGAGAGTGAACTTGCATGTGAGCTGTTTAACATATTCTTCGAAGCTAATGACATTCATCTTGAACAGTGGCAATCAAAACCAGAGCGCAGAGAAACGTTAGAGCTTATAAATCGCATATTCAACGACTTACATGCTGTGCTGAAGTTAATACTAGAGGGCATGTCAGTGCAGGGCGTAGCACTGCTTCGAGACACGATTGAATGCGCAAACCATATTAAGCTATTCGAGGTAGACAGTGAGTTTAGGGGCAAATGGTGTCGAGGAGAAGTATTCTTTCCTCGTGATATACAAAAAAGGATGGAAAAGCTGGACATACAACCCCCTTCGCTGAACGAGGATTACAAACCCCTCAGTCAAGCTTATTTACATCCGAGCAAGGTTGGAGTAGCATCTCATACTCTAAATTGGTATCCATCTCCAGGCAAACATGGTGTGGAGTATTTATACGGGGGTGTCGATAACGTATACCAAACAAGGTCTTCAATTTTGCTGGCTCTTACATTCATTTATAGAGTCACTTACTTCATCTGGGGAGAAATGTATACGGTAGATAAGGATACCCACTCTCAGTGGCATGAACGACTTGTTGAGGCACGTAAACGTATAGGCTTGCTACAAGCGAAAGTTGAGCAGGAACAGCTAAATTATCACATAGAACAATGGACAACTGTTAGGAAGATTCTTGACGATTACTTTAAGTTGTTACAATGACTAGCCAGCCCATATTACACAACATGCGTATCCTTGATTTAGCTCATTTTGTCTTATCTATTGGCTGGCACTTGGGGCAGAAGTAGGTGCCCCGGTTACGCACCACGATTCTCTCGATGGGCGTGCCGCACCGCGGGCAGAACTTGCCCCCAAGCCCGTGGGCGACCCGGAACTCAAAGTGCGCTGTGCCCAGCTCCCCGCCGGGGCGAAAGTAGTTCTCCACGCTGGCCCCCTTATTGCTGATGGCCGCCCACAGCACCTCTTGAATCGCCTTATGGAGCCTGGCTAGCTCTTCCTGAGACAGGCTGGCTGCCGGTCTTAAGGGGTGGATTCCGGCATCATACAGGGATTCATCGGCGTACATGTTGCCGATGCCGGCGATGAAGTTCTGGTCGAGGAGGATGGGTTTTATCGGTGCCTTGCGTTTGGCGAGCCGCCCGGCAAGCACCGTGGCGCTGAAGCTTTCGGTCAGGGGTTCGGGGCCGAGCTTACCCACCACGCTTTCAGCGTCCTCCACCAGCCACATCGCCCCGAACTTGCGCGGGTCACGGAAGCGAAGCTCTCTGCCGTTGTCCAGATGTAAGACGGCGCGGATGTGCTTGGCGGGCTCGTCTGAGGCGTGATTTACTAGCAGCGAGCCGGTCATCTTGAGGTGGATAATCAGGGATTGACCGCTACTCAGGCTGAAGATGAGGTATTTACCGCGCCGCCTGAGCCCGGTTACTACCTGCCCCGTAAGGCAGGCACAGAATTCCGCAAGCGAGGGCTTTTTAACTATCCCCTCCCAGCCGAGGCTGATTCCGGTAATGCGGCGCCCCCTGACAAGTGGGGCAAGCTCGTTCTTTATCGTCTCGACTTCGGGAAGCTCAGGCATTTTGCCCCCTTTTAGAGAATCTCGGCAGGTAATGGCAGTATATGATAACGGTGCCGGTGAGAACCAGCCCTCCGAGAAAAAGACCTCCCAGGGCGTCGCTTAGCCAGTGCGCCCCCAGATAGATGCGTGATGCAAAGGTCAGGCCGATAAGAACCGCCAGTAAAGCCCGCAGGGTTCTAACCACCGCCTTATTACCGCTTAAGCTCGGCAGCAGGTAGCAAAGAAACCCGTAGCAGACCACAGCGTAGGCAACATGACCGCTGGGGAAGCTATCCCAGCTGCTAGCGGTCATTACCTGGATTAGGTCGGCGGTCGGGCGGGGGCGAGCAACTAATAGCTTGATAGCCGGCACGATGGCGAGTGAGGAGATGACGTTCGACGAGCCGGTGAGTATGGCTTCCAGCCTTCGGTTAGTCTTCCCCAGCCAGATTGCCAGCGAGACCACGATTACCGTCGCCGGGATTAGGGAGCCTGCGAACGATGCGGCGTGCATGGCGGGGAGGAGGAGTCCGTCAAATTTCTGCATCCACAGGCTGACTTGCAGGTCTATCGGGAAGTAGAGAGACCGGTGAGCCAGGCCGGAGAGGGCAGCCAGGGCGCTGCCGGAGGAAGCTAAGAGCCCGATTTGGAGTCTCTTCATGCCGGGTTTCCTATTCCATCTCTCCCCAGTTGGTGCCGGTCTTGATATCCACCTTGAGCGGCACGCTCAGGGCAAGGGCCGTGGACATTACCTCGGGCACAAGCTTACGCATTAGCTCCATCTCCTCCCGGGGCACCTCGAAGATAAGCTCGTCGTGGACCTGAAGCAGCATCTTGCTCTTGAGCTTCCGGCGCTTCATCTCCCGGTGGAGGTTAATCATAGCGATTTTTATGATGTCGGCGGATGTCCCCTGCACGGGCATGTTTATCGCCATCCGTTCCGCAGCCTCCCTCACCTGGCGGTTAGAAGCGTTAATCTCCGGGATGTGGCGTCTTCTACCCAGTATCGTCTGGACGTAGCCAGCGCGGCGCGCCTCGGCTTTGGTCGTCTCCAGGTAGGCTTTCAGGCCGGGGTATTTCTCGAAATAGGCGGCGATGAACTGGGCTGCTTCCTGACGGGAAAGCTCGGTGGCCTGTTCCAGCCCGTAGTCGCTCATACCATAGATAACCCCGAAGTTGACCGTCTTGGCCAGGCGGCGCATGGCGGGTGTTACCTGTGCGGGCTTTACGCTAAAGAGCTGGGCGGCGGTGGCGGTATGAATATCGGCATCCTGCCGGAATGCGGCTACCAGCCCCGGGCCCTGGGAGAGGTGAGCCAGGGCGCGCAGGTCAATCTGAGAGTAGTCTCCGGCCAGGAGGTAGGTGTCGGGTGGGGAGATAAAGGCCTCTCTGATTTCCCGCGCCATCTCGCCCCGTACCGGGATATTCTGCAGGTTAGGCTCGCTGGAGGAAAGCCGTCCCGTGGCCGTCCGTGTCTGGTTGAAGCTGGTGTGCACGCGGCCGGTCTTCGGGTTCAACAGCGCCGGCAGGGCGTCGATATAGGTTGACTTGAGCTTGCTGAGCTGGCGGTAGCTCAGGATTAATTCTACTACCGGGTGAACGCCGCGCAGTTCCTCTAAGACTGCGGCGCCGGTGGCATAGCCGCTCTTGGTCTTTCTGGCTGGGGGCAGTCCCAACTCCCCAAAGAGGACGGAGCCCAGCTGCCGGGGGGAATTTATGTTGAAGCGGTGGCCCACGCTGTTATATACTTCTGCCTCCAGTTGTAGGAGCTGCTTACCGAGGCGGTGGGCCATCTGCCTCAGCAGCTCGGTGTCCAGGGCGACGCCGTTTCTCTCCATGGTGACCAGAATGGGTACCATGGGCATCTCGACCTCTGAGAACAGCCGCCACAGCCCCCGCTTGTGAAGCTCTGGCTCCAGCAGCTCCGCCAGTTGTCCCGTGATGTCGGCATCAGCCCCGGCATAGGCTGCGGCTTCCTCCACCGCTACCGCGGACATGGAGCGCTGTTTTGAGCCGCTGCCGATAAGGTCGGTGATCGGCGTCATCTCGATACCGAGCCGGCTGAAGGCAAGAGCCTTCAGGTTCAGGGACTTCTCGCACAGAAGGTAGGCGGCTATCATGGTGTCGAAGGCTAGATTGGCGACGGCTACCCCGTACTCGGCGAGCACCGTCATATCGTACTTGCCGTTGTGGGCTAGCTTGGCAAGGGAAGCATCCTCCAGCAGGGGTTTAAGCCCGTTTATTACCAGTTCCAGGGATAGCTGTTCTTGCTGCCCCCAGCCGACGTGACCCACCGGAAGGTAGTAGGCTTCGCCCGGAGCCAGGCTTAGCGAGATGCCCACCAGCCGGGCCTGCATGGCATCCAGGCTGGTCGTCTCCAGGTCGAAGACAAATGACTTAGCCCCTTTAAGACGGGCCAGGAGCCCGTTAAGGTCCGGGGCGGTGTTGACAATGTGATAGGCTGGTTCAGGCCGGGGCGTAACCTTGGCTTCCGGGGAGACTAAAGACGATTCGGCATCCGCCTCTGCTTCGGGCAGTTTCGGTAGCAGGCTGAAGAACTCAAGCTCACGGAAAAGCTCGGCTACCCGCTGGCGGTCATAAAGGCTCAGCTGGCAGGTATCGAGGTGGAAGCTGAGCGGAACCCCGGTAACGATGGTCGCCAGCTCCTTACTCTGGCGGGCGATTTCTTCATGCTGGCGCAGCAGTGCCTGGAGCTTGGGCGGGCTCACCTCGTCCAGGTGGGCATATATTTCCTCAACACTGCCGAACTGGCCGATGAGCTTGGCGGCTGTTTTCTTACCCACGCCGGGAATGCCCGGGATGTTGTCCGATGGGTCGCCGACCAGCCCCTTGAGGTCGGCGATGTGCTCCGGGGTGACCTCGTATCTTTCCTTTACCGCCGCTTCGTCGTAGAGTGTGGTGTCGCTGAAGCTTCCCCTCGGCTTGGGGTAGAGCACCTTAGTCCTGGGTGAGACCAGTTGCATGGTATCGGCATCTCCGGTAACGATGACGGAGTCAATGCCCTGCTCATCTGCCTCTCGGCTGAGGGTGCCCAGGACATCGTCCGCCTCGTAGCCCTCAAGCTCAAAGATGGGGATGTTGAAGGTGCTTACCAGCTCCCTGACCCGCCCCAGTTGGCTTACTAGCTCGTCGGGGGTGGGTGGTCGGTGGGCTTTATAATCGCTGAAGAGCTGGTGGCGGAAGGTGGGGGCTCTCATGTCAAAGGCGACGGCGCAGTGGCTGGGCCTTAGCTCGTTTATCGCCTTGAGCAGCATCAGGGCGAAGCCGTAGACCGCGCCCACCGTCTCGCCGGTCTTGCTCACCGTCAGGGGGGGTAGGGCGTGGAAGGCGCGGTGAATCAAGGCGTTACCGTCAAAGAGCGCGAGGAGCGGCTTTTTCATAGTCTCATTATAGCAGAGTAAGACGGTTTCGGCTTAGTGGGTTCTTTAATTTAGGTATTAGCGCTGGGTTAACTTATGTAAAGCGTGCTAGGTTATGGAGACCAGGGTAAAAGCTCCACTTCGGAGGGGGTTATCTGAGCATCATACCCTCCAACGTGTCCATACTGCCCGCCGTATTCAAACCCTCCGGTGACTTTAAGTTTTCCATAGCGCTCACTGGGTCCCATCATCTCTTGCTCTTGGAGCCCGTTATAGATTTCTAGGGGTATCCCGCCTTCAATCCAGAGCATTCTGCCTTTGGGTATAAGGTGTCCCTCGGCATATCCGGAAGGCTCTAGTCCCTCGCTGAGGATAATTACTTCAAACCCTTGGAAATAGAAACCCTCCAGGGTTATCTGCCTTCCGTGGTATAGCTCGGGGCTGGTAAACAACTGCTCAAAGGTAACCTCACGGGCCTGATTTTCTCCCACCCGCTGACAACCTAAAACCCCGCTGCCCAAAAGACAGGCCAAGGTTGCCAGCAGGCCAAGGACATATCTTAGGCTAGCCACTCTGCCTCTGATGGATTTCATGGTGGCTTTATTATAATCTTCAGGGTAGTGGTGATACAATGTGTGAGAGTCTTTTGCAAGCCCACTACCTTTTTAAAATTGCCTTATCAGGGATACTGAGGTAAAATTTTAGTCCCACGGTAGCGCGTTGTGTGAGGGAGATGATGTTTAATACCAAAGCTGGAGCCTCCAAGCTTCTGATTGGTGTTGTCATCGGTTTAATAGCGGTTAAGGCGGTGGTCGCCTGGCTCACCGGTAGCCTTAGCGTTGTCGCCCAGGCCACCGATAGCCTGCTTGACCTGATTGCGGGCATCGTTACCTTCCTTGCGGTGCGCATGGCGGCTAGGCCAGCGGATAAGGAGCACCCTTATGGCCACGGTAAGTGGGAGGACATTGCCGGGACGGCACAGGGTATCCTCATCATGGCGGCTGGCGGCGTAATAATCTACGCTTCGATGCGCCGTATTCTGACGGGGGCAGTTGTTGAACTAACCGAAGTCGGGATCGTGGCAATGGCGGTTTCCATTGTGGCCAGCGTTCTCCTGTCTCGTCACCTGCTAAAGGTGGCTCGGGCCACCGGCTCGGTTGCCCTGGAGGCTAATGCGCGCAATATTGCCGCTGATGTCTACACCGCCTCGGCAGTGCTGGTTGGTCTGGTGGTGCTTCGCCTGACCAGCCTCAGCTACATTGACTCCGCGGTGGCTATCGGTGTCGCCGGCTATGTTATCTGGTTGGGTTACCGGACAATATCCCGGCCGCTGTCGGGGCTGGTTGATGCCAGGCTCTCCCCGGAGCAGGAGGCGGTCATTGGAGACTGCCTTGGGGCTTACGCTACGCAGGTGGCCGGGTTTCACAAGCTGCGCACGCGCCGTGCGGGAAGCCACTATCATGTTGACCTTCATCTGGTATTTGACCGGAAAATCAGTCTGGAGCGGGCACATGAAATCTGTGACCGGGTTGAGGCTGACATAAAAAGCAGGCTTCCCGGAAGCAGTGTCATTATTCACCCTGAGCCGTGCGACGGGAGGTGCGAGCAGTGCTCGGTAATCTGCGCTAGTCGCAAGGATAGCCACTCCCCTTCGCCCGAGTAATCGGGGTGGAGCCGGTGTATTCTTTTATCTACGGGCAGTGAGTTGACTGTCGCCAGGATGGTCTGCTCCATCTGGCGTCCGTCGGCCGAGAGAAAGAGGTGGCTCGGGCACCGGCAGTCGCTGGCACCGAAGCCGGGGACGCACTCAAATTGCCCGCTGAGAGCCTGAGCAATGACGCATTCCACCCTGGCCTCGGTCTGGCAGAGGATTATGCCGGTGATGCTGGCCCTCTCCAGGAGATAGTCAATGTGCCAGTGGAGCTTTTTGTTTGCTCTCAGGTGGCGCTCCAGCCTGGGTTTAAAGCCGCCCATTGCCGAGCCCACGTAGGCGTAGCTGCCCGCCGGGAAGTAGCTATGCGGCAGGCTGCCGGCTTTGATGGTGCTTCCCTCGGCCAGGGATACGAGGAGGATATAGCTTCCCTTCCGTGCGCCGGACATTCCTTAAGGATACCTCATCCCGCTATGCAGACTTTGATTCCTCGACCCTCTCCACCTCCAGGGTGCATTCGGTTGCCAGCGCGGCAAAGGCGCCGATAGCCGCCAGCACCGGGGCGGCCATGATGATGGCGGCGGCGGCTGGGGCCCCTATCGAGAGCGGAATATCGAATACCGGTTTCCCTTTGTAAATCAAGCGCACCCGTCTCACGTTACCTTCGTGGATAAGCTGTTTTACCTTCTCGACGAGCTTGTCTCCAGATATGGTGAACCTTTCGCTGGTGGTCTTTTCGCCTTCGCTCATACTTAGCCTCCTGTAACCGTAGCCGTCTTTAGCTCCCCTATCATCACGGGATGACTGTCTTATCTGGAATCTCTCCGTCCTTGAAGTGCTTTTCCACCCAGCCTGAAATAACCTCCTCCCGGCTGTCAAAGTAGCTGACATAAGGTTTGATATCCAGAAGCGGCGTCCCGTCCAGCACGTCTACCTCGGTGAAATATACCCGGTTGGCTTTTATCCGCTTAATCTTTATCACCGAAAGCCCGATGTGGTTGGGACGGTGCGGGCTCCTGATGGCGAAGATGCCGTGTTTCTGCTCTTCCAGAAACGGTCTCCCGGCAGTCTCTTCCCTGGGTGAGCGGTGAAAGTAGTATATGATTATAGCGTGGCTGAATGCGTCCAGGTCCTTCAGTCCCTCGGCGTACTCCTCCTTTAGTTCCAGCCAGGCCTCTACCCTGTCGTCGAAGGTCCCCTGGATGGGCATGTTCCTGGCTTCTTTGTAGGGTGAGTGGATGACGCCGATGGGGCGCATGATTACTTGCTCCATAGCCTTGCCTCCGCCATACTCATTAAAACAGGTTTCTTTTGGCTAGTAAAGCCGGGGCTTACCTACCCTGTTCCTCTATTGAAGAGCCGGCTTTCGTGGTATACTATGGGCATATAAAAAAGGGGGCTATCTTGCTGGGTAAGGACTTACTTTCTGTATCTGACCTCGCTAGCGAGGACATTCGGCTACTTCTTCGCGATGCTGCTGAT
This sequence comes from Dehalococcoidia bacterium, assembly GCA_011176655.1. Classification (GTDB taxonomy): domain Bacteria; phylum Chloroflexota; class Dehalococcoidia; order Dehalococcoidales; family UBA5760; genus UBA5760. Next base: position 8,126 of record DUEB01000038.1, read on the forward strand.
ATCAAGGCTGGCGGGCGTCTCTCTCTACTCAGCGGTAAGACTTTAGCCATCATGTTCGAGAAGCCCTCGCTGCGAACCAGGGTCAGCTTTGAAATGGCCATGCGGCAATTGGGTGGGGAGGCTATATATCTATCTCCGGCTGAGGTCGGCCTGGGAGAGCGCGAGTCGGTTCCCGATATCGCCCGGGCGCTCAGCCGCTATGTCGATGCCATTGCCGCACGCACCTTTTCTCACCAGACCCTGGAGACTCTGGCCGGCCATGCCGAGGTGCCCGTGATAAATGCCCTCTCGGATTTGGAGCACCCCTGCCAGGCACTGGCTGACCTGCTTACCATCTGCGAGAAGAAGCACGACCTCGCCGGCCTGACCCTGGCCTTTATCGGTGACGGCAACAACGTGGCTCACAGCCTCATGCTGGCTAGTGCCCTCAGCGGGGTTAACTTCCGGGTTGCTTCGCCGCCCGGTTACCGGGTTCGAGAGGAGATACTGAAGCTGGTTCAAGGCTACGCTGCCGCCAGTGGCGCCGAAATAGTGCTTACCGAGGAGCCAGCGGAGGCGGCCAGCGGCGCCGACGTTATCTACACTGATGTCTGGACGAGCATGGGGCAGGAGGCTGAGGCAAAGGAGAGGCGTCGGGTGTTTCGCCGTTATCAGGTGAATGATGAGCTTATGTCTTTAGCCAAGGAGGATGCCATACTGATGCATCCCCTGCCGGCACATCGCGGCGAAGAGGTGTCGCCGAGCGTTCTGGATGGACCGAGGTCGGTGGTCTTCGACCAGGCTGAGAACAGGCTGCACCTGCAGAAAGCACTGCTGGCTATGATGCTGGGTAGCCTGGAGATACCGCTGCCCGGATATTGACAAGGGGGGAGAGCAATGAACGTATCAAGAAATATGGCTAGCTGGCTCTGGTGGCCCATTGTTATCACGGTGATGGCGCTGGTTGGCGTAGCAAATCAATGGCCCATCTCCGCCCTGGCCCCCATCCTGATTGCTATCCTGGTTAGTGGGCTGGTGGTGGCTGTGACCGGCACCAGAAAGCAGAGGCTTGAGCTTTCGCTCTCGAGGCTGAGACAGATGGCCGGCTATTTTAATCGTCGTTTCATGGGCGATTCCTCGCTTTCCATCTTTGCCATTATAGACAGTCTCTTCACCATTGAGAGTCCCAAGGTGTGGGACTGGGCACGGGCCTGTGATATGTCGAAGCGGGTTTTCAATGCCTGGTGCGATAGCTTTATCAACCGCATTGAGAGCGATGTCAGAAGCGGCCGCCCTCAGGCTTACCTGTACACCTATCTCAACGAGCTGTGGCTGGTGAACAATCACTACTATGAATTTATCGAGCAGTTCTGTGACATAGCCGGGAAGGTGGAGATACCCCAGGAGACTAAAGACCAGTATAACCGGATGGTGATGGAGTATAACGCCTTTGCCCAGGAGTTTCGAGAAACTATTAGTGAGCTGAGGAAGATTACCCGGACTGAGATTGAGCCCCCCAGTATCAGGTTTGCCCAGGAGCTGGCACCGGCAAAGTAACAGGTTATCTGTCTCCCCTGCCTCCTTGAGCTGCCTTTTCCACTTCAGAGAAGGAAGGAGAATGGCTAGCGGGGGTCTTATTGTCTCTGGGGTAGCAAGTTAGAGGTTAGCATGGCCAAGCCAATTGTAGCCATTGTCGGCAGACAGAACGTGGGCAAGTCTACCCTGCTTAATCGCCTGGCGGGTAAGCGGATAGCTATCGTTGATGATGTGCCGGGGACGACCCGCGACCGTATCATGGCTGATGTTAACGTTTCCGGGAATGAATTTACCGTAGTTGATACCGGTGGGCTGGAACCAAGACCTGACTCCGCCATGGCCCAGGTGGTTAACGAGCAGGTCGAGGTGGCTACCGGGGAGGCGGATGCCATCATTTTTCTGACGGATGTCAGGGACGGCGTGACCCCCGTCGACCTGGAGATAGCGGACCGGCTGCGTAAGACAAGTAAGCCCGTGGTGCTGGTGGCCAATAAGGCGGATAACGCCCGGTTTGAGGGTGGGGTGGTGGAGTTCTACGAGCTGGGTCTGGGGGAACCGGTAGCAGTCAGCGCCTATCACGACCGGGGTATTCCCGAGTTGGTGGACCGGGTCATCTCTCTCCTGCCGCCGCCGTCGCCGGCAAGCGCCGGGCCGGAGGCGATTAAGGTCGCCATTGTCGGCAGGCCCAATGTGGGTAAGTCAACGCTCCTTAACGCGCTGCTGGGTGGTGAGCGGGCTATCGTCGATGATGCGCCGGGAACTACTCGGGACGCCATAGACACCCTGGTTGACTTTGAGGGCAAAAGTGTGCTACTTATTGATACAGCCGGTATCAAGCGGCGGGGGCGGATAGGTGGCGGGGTGGGGCAGTACAGCGTCATCCGGGCGCTGCGGGCCATTGAGCGGTCCGATATTGCTCTCCTGGTGCTGGATGTGGGGCAGCTGGTTACCGCTCAGGATATGCATATTGCGGGTTATATCCAGCAGGCGGCCAAGGGGATTATAATAACAGTTAATAAGTGGGACCTGGTTCAGGCGGGGGACATAGCTGAGTATGACCGCTACGTTAGGGGTCAGTTCCGGTTTATGGCTTATGCGCCGGTGCTGTGTCTTTCGGCGAAGCTCGGGCGGGGGGTGGATAAGATAATGCCTCAGGTGGTTCGGATATTCGAGGAGAGGCTGAAGCGCCTGTCTACTGCGGTGGTTAACAGCGTTGTCCAGGAAGCGGTGGCGGCTCACGGCTTACCCCGAAAGGGCGGCCGCCAGCTAAAGATTCTATACGCCACTCAGGCTGAAGTGAACCCGCCGACCTTTGTCTTTTTTGTGAATTACCCCCAGCTGGTGCACTTCTCCTACCAGCGCTATCTTGAGAACCGGCTGCGCCGGGCCTTTGGCTTTGATGGCACGCCAGTCCGCTTTGTCTTTAAAGCGAGGGAGGAGTCGTGATAGCTGCCAGGTTTGTTCTTGTCGGGGTAGTTGGCTATCTG
>DUEB01000039.1 GCA_011176655.1 Dehalococcoidia bacterium
AGGGCCTTTGTCGCCATCAGGGATAACGACATTGCCGCCCAGGTGATGGGGATTAATCTCTTTCGCTATAAGCTTCTCGCCTTCTTTATCGGCTGTTTCCTGGCGGGAATCGCCGGTTCCTTGTTTGCCCACTGGATCGGCTTTCTCAATGCTGAGAATTTCACCATGATGGACTCGATACTGTATGTTGGCATCGTCATCATCGGCGGCCTGGGCACCACCATCGGGCCTATTTTCGGTGTCATCTTTATCCGCTTACTCCAGAAGCTAATGACCCTCATTTCACCGATTATGGAGAGTGCCATCCCGACCCTGCCCGCTGGATTTACCACCGGCATCGGCCCCATGGTATTCGGCCTGGCCGTTATCCTGTTCCTGATATTAGAGCCTCGTGGACTGGCCCACCGCTGGGCGTTATTCCGGGCTTCGTATAAGCTTTGGCCATTCTAAATAGTTCTGTAAATGAGGGAGGTGATGTCGTATCGCATAAAATCTTTTGACTAAACTTGATTAAAGGAGGAATGCTAAATGAGCTATAAAAGACCATTAAAGGTAGCTTTAGCTGTATCCCTGGTCTTAGCCATGGCCGTGATACCCCTGCTCGGCAGTGGTTGTGTCGGGGGTGGTCCGGGGGCAGCCCCTTCAGGGGTAAAGGTAGGCTTCAGCATCTGTTATACCGGGGTTGCCGCCGAGAAGGGACGCCCCATGGGTGACGGCAAGCTGGACTGCATGAAGTACATCAATGAAGAGCTGGGGGGCATCGACGGGCACCAGATTGAGGTTATCTGGCGTGATAACGAATATGATACCGCTAAGGCGGTTACCGTTATCAACGAGCTGATGGGCAAGGGCTGCCTGCTCTTCACCACGAACTCCTCCAAGATGATGGGGGCGTCTATGGAGATTGCCAACCGGGCCAGCTTCCCCGGCTTTACCGTCTTTAGCTCTCCGGTGTGCACCCATCCGCCGCAGCATATCTACGGACAGATGCCGGACTACGGCGATGACTGGGCGGCCTTTGCTGCCTACTATCTGGAGAACATCTGGCAGGGCGAGGGGAAGCCCAAGATGGCCCTGCACCTTCTGGATAACACCACCGGTTCGGGGGCCCGAGATGCGTCTCGAGCTTTAGCCGATGAGCTGGGTATTGAAATCGTGGCTGATGAGGAACACTCCGCGACCACCATCTCCGAGATGGAGAGCCTGACCCGAATCAAGGCCCAGAACCCCGATGTCCTCTACATATCCAGCACCCCGCAGCCCACCTCCATCATCGTCCAGAATGCGGTGGACCTGGGTCTGTATCCCGGTGTCACCATTGGCTGCGGCCACGCCAGCTTCACCAGCGTTCTGGTTGAGCTGGCCGGGGCGGATGCCGAGGGCGTTTTCGGCGTCTATCCCACGGTAAACTGGGGTGACGACGTGCCGGCCATGGCCAAGATGACGGAGTACTGCCAGCAGTACCACCCGGAGGATTACGGCAACATGGACTACATCACCTCCTGGGCCGAGAGCCTGATTGTGACCGAGATTCTGAGGCTGGCGGTAGAGAATGTCGGTGTTGACAATCTGACCCCAGAGGCGGTAGAGGAGTACGGCTTTAAGAAGCTCGATAACTTTAGTGTCGGCGGCCTGCACGGCCCGGTCAGCTATACCTCAGGCGACAACCGGCTGTCTAAATCGAGCCGTGTCTTCCAGGTTCAGGACGGCGAACTCGTGCCCGTCAGCGGCTGGGTGGAAGCGCCGCTGATAAAGTACGAAGACTTTGATTGGTTCGGACAGTAATTATTAATTAAGGTGGGAGCCCCTGTCGGGGACGGGGGCTCCTGCGGTGGCAGAAATCGTTATGCTTAAACTGAGTAACGTTGAGGTCAGCTACCTCAATGTGATACGGGTGTTGCATGGTGTCTCTCTGCGCGTCGATGACGGGCAGATTGTGGCTCTGCTGGGAGCCAATGGCGCTGGTAAGAGCACCACGCTTAAGGCGATATCGGGGCTGCTCCGCAGCGAGGAAGGGGAGGTAACCGGGGGCAGTATCGAGTGGCGCGGGCAGAACATTACCAACCAGAACGCCGAAGAGGTGGGTAAGCTGGGTATCATTCAGGCGCTTGAGGGGCGCCGTGTTTTCGAGCACCTCAACACCGAGGAAAACCTGCTGGTCGGGGCCTATGAGCGCCGGGACCGCGGCGCCGTCAAAGAGGACCTGGCTATGGTCTACCAGTATTTCCCGTGCCTCAAGGAGCTGAGGCGTAATACCGCTGGCTATCTTTCCGGCGGCGAGCAGCAGATGCTGGTCGTCGGTCGGGCGATGATGGCTAGCCCCAAACTCCTCATGCTGGACGAGCCGTCGCTGGGTCTGGCTCCCATGCTGGTCGAGGAAATCTATGACACTATCCGGCGTTTCAGCAGGGAGCACGAGACCTCGGTGCTCCTCGTGGAGCAGAATGTCAGGGTTGCCCTCGGTATCGCTGACTACGGTTATGTTATGGAGAACGGGCGTATCGTTCTTGACGGCAGCGCCGACTTTCTCAAGCATAACGAGGACGTGAGGGAGTTTTATATGGGGCTATCGGCTGCGGGGACACGCAAGAGCTACCGTGAGGTAAAGCACTACAAAAGACGCAAGCGGTGGCTGTAGCGGTTCGCCGGTAAGCCCGGTTACCCCGGCTGCCCCAGGTAGGCAGATATGACACTGGGATTGTCTCTAATCTCTTCCGGCGTGCCCTCGGCTATCTTCCGTCCAAAATCTAAAACCACAATCCTGTCGGCCAGGTCCATGACTACCCCCATGTCGTGCTCGACAAGGACGATGCAGCTAACGCCGTCCCTGAGCACCGGTGTCTCGGGGTAGGTGTCCCCCTGCCCCTCAAAGATGTCAATGATAAAGCGGGCGATGTCTTCCTTCTCTTCCAGGTTCATCCCGGCCATTGGCTCATCAAGAAGCAAGACCTTTGGCTCCAGAGCCAGAGCCCGCCCCAGCTCGACACGCTTACGCAGTCCGTAGGGGAGGGTGCCCACCACCTGCTTTCGAATCGAGGCTATCTCCAGGAAGTCGATGATGTCCTCAACCGTCTTACGGTGCCTGATTTCCTCCCTTTGGGCTGAGCCGAAATAGAAGGCGCTGCTCAGGAAGTTCTGCTTCATAAGCACGTGCCGGGCAGCCATGATATTATCCAGGGTGCTTAAGCCCGTGAATAGCTCGATATTCTGGAAGGTTCTGGCCAGGCCCAGCCGGGCCGCCTTGTCGGGGCGGATTCGGGTGAGCCTCTGGCCCTCGAAGTAGACCTCACCCTGCTGCGGTTTGTAGAAGCCGTTGATACAGTTTAGAATGCAGGTCTTCCCGGCGCCGTTCGGCCCGATAATCGCCAGGATTTCACCGTCGTTGATGTCAAAGCTGACCTCGCTGAGTGCCTTGACGCCGCCGAAGGAGAGGGAAAGGTTCTCAATCCTTATCTTGGCGGCCTTGCTTGTTACCTCTGGCAACTTCGGCTCTCCAAACTGCAAAGGTCGTTTATCGGCTGGTCTGCTTCAGCATCCCTTCTCGGTTTCCTCACGAGCCAGCTTTTCCTTGTACTGAGTTACGCGGTGGCATTCCAGCCCCTGGCACTCCAGATGGCGTCCCAGCCGCTTACCCTTCTTCCTGAGCTGACTGGCTACCGCCTTAGCCGCCTCCCGGTACTTGGTGTAGCCGGTACACCTAGTCGACCAGTCCTTATATACCAGCACGGTTACTTCATCGTCCACCGCATCGCAGTAGATGGTGGTTGCCGTTACCTGCCAGTCTGTCTTGCTCGTCACAGGATGCTCCTTACCCAGATTAGCATATTGCGGCTTGGGGTGTCTATCGCCGGGGCGCTTTTTACCTCAGGGGGTTTACTTGACATAACGCTTGCGGCTGTTTAACCCGGTCTCTCCATTAATAAATAGGTGGCTAGCCTCGGGTGGGGTATCCGGCTGGCGCCCCTTTGACAAAATGGAAAGAATATAATTTAATAATCACTAAAACTGTAAGGGAGGAAAGAGCCATGCCACTTGCCATACCGGGGGTCATTACTGCCATCATCGCCATCGTCTTCGGAATCATTATCCTTGTCAAGCCTGCAGTGCTTGCCTATCTAATCGGTATTTACCTCATCATTATCGGTGCCATCTACTTTATACAAAATTACTTATAGCGGTTAGCCTAGCATAGAGAATGATGGGGTAGCAGTGAGCGTGCCTGGTTGCGGGCACGGCACAGCCGGAAAGTGGGCGAAAAACCCCGCAGGGCTATCTTTATCGGGTCTCCTGACGCGAGGGGGAAGGCTGTCGCTTGGGCAGGGCTATTCTAGTAGCGGCGGGAGGACATATTTAGCCTCTCCCTGAATTCGTCGGGGCTGAAGCGGTATTCTTGGGTGCCGTAACTCTCGACGGCGAAAGAGGCACAGACGCTGCCCATCATGGCGCAATCTCTGATGTCCTTACCTTGAACCAGGCCCTTGATTAAGCCCGCCCGGTAGGCGTCGCCAGCGCCGGTGGGGTCGACGACCGTCCTGGGTCTGGCGGCCGGGATAACCAGCTCGCCGTCCGCCGTTACCACCCGGGAACCCAGTTCCCCCAGGGTGGTAATTATTATCCCGGTACTCTGGAGCAGCTTTTCCCGGTCTAGCCCGGTGCTAGTCATGATAAGCTCCAGTTCGTAGTCGTTGGAAATCAGTATTTTGGAGCCTGTGATACATCGGGTGAGGTCGCCTCTGGGCCACATGGGCAGCGATTGCCCCGGGTCAAAGATACAGTCGATGCCCCGCGACTTGCAGGCGAGGGAATAGGTCATCATGTCTTCGAGGTTGCCGGCGGCGATAATGGCCAGGCTTTCTCCGGGCGGTAGCTTGTCAAAATCGAAGGTAGAAGGGTGTTTCATGGCTCCGGGGTTAAAGCCGGTAATCTGGTTATCGGCGCGGTCGGTGGTGATATAGGCGGAGGCGGTAAATTCATCTTCAATGACCTTGATGCTGTCGCGGGCTATCTGGTTTTGCGCCAGCCATACGAAGTATCTGTGGTGGTCTTGGCCCACGGTGGCTAAGATTATCGGTTTTTCCTCCAGCAGGGAGAGGGCGTAGGCGATGTTGCCTGCGGTGCCGCCGAGCTTTTCCACCATGCCGTTGACGGTGAAGGAGACATTGAGAACGTGTAGCTTCCCGGGCAGGATATGGTCGGAGAATTTCCCGGGAAAGGTCATTATGCGGTCGTAGGCCAGCGAGCCGGAAACAATGATATTCATGCTGCCTGATGTTTTCAGACGGTATCTCCTATCTCAGCTACTGAGGCTATGGTAAAGCCACGGCTTACCGGCTGTCAAGGGGTGCTTGACGACGCTGACTCCAGGGAAACCCGGCATCGTGGTTTTCAGCGTGGGAATATTTTATCTCGGGATTGACACCGGGGCATGGCGGAACTACGATAATAATGCTGGTGAGGCATGGTTGGAGGTGGCAACCGCCGCCGAAGGAGGGAGAAATGGTATTATCCGTATCAAGCTCAGTATTCGGGGAGGGAGATATGATACCTGCCCGTTATACCTGCCAGGGACAGGATGTATCGCCGCCGCTTGCCTAGAGTGAAGTACCGGCCGGGACTCAGTCTCTGGCGCTTATTATGGACGACCCGGACGCCCCCGTTGGGGTGTTCAGGCACTGGGTGATATTTAACATACCGGCTACCAGCCCCGGGCTTTCCGAGGCGGTACCGGCTCAGGCTCAGCTTCCCGGCGGGGCCTTACAGGGTAAGAACGACTTCGGCCGGATTGGCTATGGCGGCCCCTGTCCGCCACCGGGCCGCCCGCATCGGTATCAGTTCACGGTCTACGCGCTGGATAGCCCCCTGGACTTAAAGGCAGGGGCAGCCAAAGGGCAGGTTCTCGATGCTGTGCCGGGGCACGTCCTGGCTCAGGGTCGGCTCAGCGGCAGGTACCAGCGTTAGCGGCGGTGCTTATCCCTTTGGGGCTTCCTGGGGTACGGGTTGTGGGGAGAGGCTTACCTGAATCTTTTTTGGCTTACTCATGTCAGCCGCTTCCGCGCTGTCTTCTTCCAGGTGGGCTATTTCCGGCATGGTGCTCAAGATGTCAATCAGGTTGATGGGCTCGCGCGGCGAGACGATGATTGAGGGGCGCTCAGTGTTGGGTATAAGCTCGGTGTTCTCAATCTCCGGCAGGCTGTCAAGGTAGCTCACGATTTCCATTATTTTCATGATGTCCAGAGGGGGCAGGATTTCCAGTTCCAAATCTGGATTAGGCTGGTCGCTGGTTTCCCGGTTCTGGGTGGCGGACACTGGTTCCGTTTTTTCTTCAGTGTCTTTCTGACTTACGGTCGGGGCGGGTTCCCGGGAATCGGCTGGGGTCTTATTAGCCTCCGTAGTTACCGGGGTGTCCTTATCCAGAGACCGGGCCAGCTTTTGTTCGGATTCCTCCTGTAGGGCTTTTACCTGCTGCGTGAGGTCGTCCAGTCCCGAGAGGAGCTGGCTGAATAGCCCCTGAACAGAGTTTTTCAGTTCGAGTTGAATCTTTTGGGTCTCGTTCTCTATCTGCCGGGCTTTAGCTTCGGCTTCGGCCATGAGCCTGGCGGTTTCGTTTTTAGCCTGCTCGACGGTCTGTGCCTTTATCTCCTCGGCCAGTTTGTCAGCTTCGCTAACGGTCCTCTCGGCCAGTTTGGTAAGCGAGGTGAAATGCTCCGTGCGCTGGACGAGCTGGTCGCGCTGGCTAATGAGGTCATTGATGAGAGAGACTACCTGGTTCTCATCAAGGCCGTCTTTAACCTTGTTAATCTCCCACCCGGCCAGTTCGATGAAACTAGCGTCATTAGCCCCGTTCTTTCCCATGCGTCTTCTCCACCTACTGCTAAGAATAAGTGTAGCTCAACGGAGACGAAAGTCAATCGCCCGATAGTAATAGGTTGGGCTATACGAAAGTGGGAGTGGGCTGGGGACGTCGCCTCTTCTCTATTTCAGACCGGCCCTTGGCTTAACCAGCTCCTGTAGCTCGGCGGCGTTGGCGGCGGCATAGCCCAGTTCATCGTTATCGAAGTAGCAGTAGGTCTCCTTATCCGCTTCCCTCCAGCCGAGGAAGAGGTCGGCCCACCGGTCAAGGGTCTCGCTCGGGTAGCAGCCGCTGTAGGCGTCACCGGGGCCGTGCAGCCGCAGGTAGACGAAATCTGCGGTGAGTTCCCTGGGTGAACTGAGGCCAGCCAGTTCATATATACAAAAGGCAGCTCCGTGCTCGGCCAGGGTCTGGTACACCTCGGGGTGGAACCAGCTTGGGTCGCGGAACTCAAAGGCGTAGCGGTAACCTCCCGGCAGCGCCGAGAGGAATAACCTCAGCCGCTCCAGGTTCCGCTGCCAGTTCGGGGGGAGCTGGAAAAGGATGGGCCCCAGCTTGTCCTGAAGCCCAGAAGTCCGTTCCATGAAGGCGGTCAGCGCCGTCTCGGGGTCTTTTAGTTTCTTCATATGGGTGATGAAGCGGCTTGCCTTGACGGCGAAGATGAAGCCGGAGGGCACGCTACTACGCCACTGCTCGAAGGTTGACTTCTGGGGTAGGCGGTAGAACGAGCTGTTAATCTCCACGGTGTGGAAGTATCCGGTGTAGTAGCTGAGAAAGTCTCTCGGGGATGTGCCCGGTGGGTAGAAGGGCCCCACCCAGTGTCCGTAGTGCCAGCCTGAAGTCCCGATGTGAATCGTTTTAGGTGCCTCCCCTTGGCTAATATATTCTAGGCGTGTGATTGTAATACCGCCGTCTTTAGATTGTCAATGCCTCAGGATTGACAGTCCTTCCCCCTCTGTTTTAAGCTGGTTCCGAGGTGAAAGAAGGAAGAACCGATAATAGCTATGCGTGGCCGTTTGACGCTATGGCGGCTGACTATGATGCCTGGTTTGAGGGTGCCGGGAAGACCGTCTTTGATATCGAGGTGAGGGCCTTCCGGGAAGTCTTACCCTCTCTTCCCAGACCCTGGCTCGAGGTGGGGGTGGGGAGTGGTCGCTTCGCCCGGGCTCTCGGTATAGAGATGGGGTTGGACCCCTCAATCAGGGTCGCTGAGATAGCCCAAAAGAGGGGCATCGCCGTGCTGCTGGGCACGGCGGAGCAGCTGCCGTTTGCGGAGCGAGTCCTGGGAACGCTCTTCTTAATTGTCACCTTCTGCTTTGTGGCTTCCCCGCGCCATGTTTTGCAGGAGGCTTACCGTGTTCTGCTGCCCGGGGGTAAGGTGGTGCTGGGCCTGGTCTTGAGGGACAGCCCGTTGGGCAGGTTATATCAGGAAAAGAAAAGACAGGGGCACCGCTACTATAAGCACGCTACCTTCTGCAGCTATGCCGAGGTTACCCGGCTTCTGGAAGAGGCGGGTTTTACCGTCGAGAGGGTTGTCTCCACGCTTTTTCAGAGGCCCGGCCAGGTCGAGCACCTGGAATCTCCGAGGCAGGGCTTTTCCCCTGACGGGGGGTTTACCATCATCGTGGCTGGTAAGGCGAGTAATAATTAGATTGGGACGTCAGCCACTATGGTCGTCCCCTTGCCCACCTCGGGCTTCAGCCTCAGGCTACCGCCGAGCAGCTGAATCCGTTCCTGCATACCCGCCAGGCCAAGTTTACCGGTCTGCACCAGGTCTCCGAGGCTCTGGGGAAGCTCGAAACCGATGCCATTGTCGCTGATGGTAGCCCGGACTCGATGCTTATCGAACTCGACTTTGACCTCGGCCCTGCTGGCTTGAGCGTGCTTGGCTATATTCCTGAGCGCCTCCTGGACGATGCGGAAGAGTATCAGCTCTGCTTCCGGGGAGAAGCGGCACTCGCTGCCGGTTACCTTCAGCCTGGTTTCCACCCCGTACTCTTTGGTCAGCTCTCCGGTCAGCCACTCCAGGGCTGGCAGCAGGCCCAGGTCGTCGAGGATAGAGGGCCTCAGGTCGCGGCTGAAGCGGCGCACCTCGCGCACCACATCCCTGATTGCCTCGTAGAAGCCCCACAGGGCTTTGGCCTCTCTTACGGGCAGGGCTGCCTTGTCGCCGAGCAGGTTTTCCAGCTGGTGGAGGAGGGCGATAAGGGTCTGGACCGTGCTGTCGTGAAGTTCCCGGGCGATGCGCCGCCGTTCTTCTTCTTGGGCGCGGGTAATCTCTTGGAGATAAAAGCGCAGGTTCTCCTGCAGCCGCTTTTGCTCGGTGATGTCGCGGGCAATGTTCTGGAAGGCTACCAGCCGGCCGTCGCTGAGGATGGGGCTGGTGGTTAGCATAACCGTGGCTTCCGTTCCGTCCCTTCGGGTGAGACGCTGTTCGTAGGGCTGGGCCAGGGTCTCGTCCTTGAGAAGGCGGCGGCTGATATCCTTGGCCGAACGCAGGCCGTCTTCCCCGAGAAAGGTCTTTATGTTGCTTTGGGCTAACTCCTCGCTGCTGAGCCCGGTGAGTTTTTCCGCCGCTTTGTTGGCTTTCAAAATATTGCCCTTG
>DUEB01000004.1 GCA_011176655.1 Dehalococcoidia bacterium
GCCCTTTATACCCTGGGACGGATGCTGGCATACTCTATCATCGGGATATTAATCATCAAGGTCGGCCTTGAGATTCCCGGGTTAGCTTCCGCGCTCCAGAACACTGGAGATAAGCTCATAGGTCCAATCTTGATTACAGTCGGACTTATCCTATTAAACATTCACAGGCTCCGCTTCGGCTCCGGAAACGCCAAGCTATCCTCTCTAGGTGAGAGGGTGAGCCGATGGGGCATGGTGGGGGGATTCTTGCTTGGCATTCTTTTTGCTTTAGCATTTTGTCCCTACAGTGCCGTGCTATACTTCGGAGTCCTGATACCTCTGGCCTTGAAATCTAGCGGAGGCCTGGCACTACCCGCAATTTTTGCTATCGGTACCGGACTCCCCGTGTTAGTATTTGGTATAGCATTATCCTTCGGGGTCACCCGGGTTTCTTCCTGGTTTGATAGGCTCACTCGCGCCCAGACGACTATCCGTATCGTAACCTCATGGATTCTAATAGGGATTGGAATCTACTACGTGGTGCTGTGGATACAATCTGCTTAGAGGTAAAATAAGGTAATGGTCAAACTCAAAGGGAGTGGAAAGACGTGAAGATGAGATTACTTAAAATTACTCTACCATTTTTCATCCTGTCATTAACGGTGGTTAATATATCGGTGATGCTGCTTGCTGCAAAGCCAGCTGAGGCCGTCTGAGGGTGCGCCGTTGGTGGGTCGTCAGGTCCGACGACCGTGGAACTCAGCGTGGACGTTACGCCACACGCGGGAGGCATCGTTGAGATAAACGGTTCCCCCCAATCATCTTGTCCGGTATCCCGCAACTTCATAAAGGACACCGTAATTGAGCTTGAAGCACAGCCTGTGGCTGGCTACGAGTTTATCGGCTGGAGTGGAGACCTATCCGGCAGCGAGAATCCCGTTACCATAGAGATGGATTCAGAAAAGCTCGTCACTGCCATCTTTTCCAACATAACACACCCTCTGATTATCCAGGTTAGGGGGCACGGCTCTACCGACCCCGCAACAGGTGCCTATACTTACAACGAGGGGACCGAGGTTACCATCACGGCTACCCCAGACAGCGGCTGGCGCTTCGACAGCTGGAGCGGTGAGGTAGCCTACCCTGAGCTAGCAGCCACTACGGTAGTCATAAACACTGATAAGACTATCACCGCCAATTTCTCCCAGATAATGCACTCCCTTACCATAGAGGCCAACGGCAACGGTCTTGTCAGTCCCGAAACCGGGGCTCATAGCTATGCCGAAGGAAGCGAGGTTGACATCACGGCTACCCCGGACAGCGGCTGGCAGTTCGATGGCTGGAGCGGTGAGGTAGCTGCCCCTGAGCTAGCAACTACTACGGTAGTCATAAACACTGATGAGACCGTCACCGCCAATTTCTCCCAAATAATGCACTCCCTTACCATAGAGGCCAACGGCAACGGCCTTGTCAGTCCCAAAACCGGGGCTCATAGCTATGCCGAAGGAACCGAGGTTACCATTACGGCTACCCCAGACAACGGCTGGCGCTTCGATGGCTGGAGCGGTGAGGTAGACTACCCTGAGCTAGCAGCCACTACGGTAGTCATAAACACTGATAAGACCGTCACCGCTAATTTCTCCCAGCCCAGGTTTAATGCCGGCATCATCGGCATCATAGCCGGCTCTGTGGGAGCGGGATTAGCTGCACTCTTCGCTACCAGGCGACGAAAGTCTAAACCTGAAACCACAACATAACTCAATTAAATAGGCGCTCTTTTCTCTATAGCCCGGTAGCCACCTTGGATATTTAGGAAGAGGCTTCCTGGTTAGAACAAAAGGGGCGCGATATAAACCGGAAGCCTTGAAAGAAGGATAACTAAGAGTCTTCAGGCAGGCTTACCCACGGGCATAAGATACAGGGACTGACACTCTACGTCCAGCTGCAGGGCTTCCCGAACTGCCTCGTCACGGAAGGCACCGATAGCCACCGTAGCCAGACCTGAGGCAGCCGCCTGAAGGTAGATATTCTGCCCGGCATGTCCCACCTCAATATAGACATACCTTTCGCCGCGGCCTCCATAACCCCGGGTCGTGCGCCCAAAAGAGGCGCAGATAACGATAGTCAGCGGCGCCTCAGAGATAAATTCCTGGCTCAGGGCAGTCCTAGCCAGGTCGGCACGGAAATCACCCCCACGGTGCAGAGTGAGGGAGTGCTGAGCTACACTATAGTGATATACGCCCGCACTCATGCCGGCCACGCTGTCCTTCCCGCAAACAACGTAGACCTCAAGCGGGTAGGTCACGCCAGCGCTGGGAACGGCTCTTAAAGCCCGGCCCTTATCGGTTATGCCTTGAGCCGCCCACAGCACCTGAGATAGCTGGGCCTGAGTAACCGGCTCCGCGGAGAACTCTCTCACCGACCGCCGGCAGGTAATAGCCTCCTCCAGGGAGAGTCTCCCCTTCAGGCTCGGTTCGGGCAGGTAAACTATCGGCGGTTGATTTCTATCTCTTTCCAGTCTCACCCTCAGTCCAGAACTCAAGGCTCAGGTACTTCCAGCCCCCGTCGGGGAGCACCACCACCACATTGCCACTAGCCATCCCCGAGGCAATCTTGACAGCCTGGTGAAGTGCCGCCCCCGATGATAAGCCGGCGAAGATTCCCTCCCTATCCAGCAGCAGCCGGGTCGCCACCGCCGCCTCGCGGCTGGAAACATTCACCCTTTCTGTAATTAGACTCAGGTCGAGCACCGCCGGAACCTCGTTTTCGTCCATGCACTTCAAGCCCTGAATGCTGTCGCCGGGTTGTGGCTCGACCCCGACTACCCTGATATCAGGGTATCTCTCCCTCAGCCTGCGGCTGACGCCGCATATCGAGCCGCCGGTACCAATCCCGCAGATAAGAACATCAATCCGGTCGTAGGGAAAATCATCCAGTATCTCGACGCCGGTAGTCTCATAGTGCGCCAGGGGATTAGCCGGATTGCTAAACTGGTCAGGCATAAAGTATTTTCTGTCACTGGCCACCATCTCACGAGCCTTGTCAATCGCCCCCCTCATGCCCAGAGCGCCGTCAGTAAGAATGAGTTCAGCCCCGAATATCCTGAGTAGCTGCCGCCTCTCCAAGCTCATGCTTTCCGGCATGACAATGGTAACCGGGTAACCCTTCCTCCGCCCCAGCCAGGCCAGAGCTATCCCGGTATTACCACTGGTGGCTTCGATGATTGTCCTCTCCCGGCTAAGCTCCCCCCCCGCCTCCGCCGCCTCTATCATGTATCTGGCGACCCGGTCTTTGATACTGCCGCTCCCGCCAACGCTCTGCCCCTCCATCTTGGCCAGAATCCTCACCTTCTTATTCGGGCTCAGGTGGGACATCTCCACCAGCGGGGTATGCCCCAGCGCCTCAACATTGTCCTTAAAATACATCCTTTTCTCCTAACCCTTAATTACCCCGACGGGCGTCGCCCGGACAACCTTACGGGAGATGCCCGCCTTATCGGTTACACTAACCACCTCGGCGACATCCTTATAAGCCTGGGAGGCCTCTTCAGCCAGGGAGCTTAAGTTGCCGGTCTTAACGGTAATCCCCCGGCTGGCTAGCTGCCGGGCAACCTCCACGCCCTTCAGGCTGCGCTTAGCCGCCGACCGACTCTGAAGCCGCCCGGCACCGTGACAGGTGGAACCGAAAGACTCTGCCATGGCCCTTTCGGTGCCCAGGGCGATATAGGAGCCGCGCCCCATATCACCGGGGATGAGAACCGGCTGACCGATACCACGGTATCTTTCGGGAAGGTCGCGGTGCCCCGCCGGAAAGGCCCGGGTCGCCCCCTTACGGTGAACACACAGCGTCTCTCTCTTACCGCTAACGGTGTGCTCTTCTATCTTAGCGATATTATGACACACGTCGTATACCTGCTCCAAACCGATTTCCCGCTGGCTCCTGGCGAAGACCTTAGCGAAGGACTCTCTAGTCCAGTGGGCGATGCACTGCCGGTTCGTCCAGGCATAGTTAGCGGCGCAGGCCATCGCCTCAAGGTAGTCCTGCCCCTCCGCCGAGCCTACCGGAGCACAGGCAAGCTGGCGGTCGGGGAGAGTAATGCCGTATCTTCTTACCGCCTCCCCCAGCCGCCGGACATAGTCCCCGCAGACCTCGTGCCCCAGGCCCCGGGAGCCGGTATGAATCAGGACCAGTATCTGCCCCACCTCAGTGATACCCATCACCCCAGCGGCGTCCGGGTCGTAGATTTCAGCCACCGCTTCTACCTCCAGGAAGTGATTCCCGGAACCCAGCGTCCCCAGCTGCGGGATGCCCCGCTTCTTGGCTTTACCGCTGACCTTGTCCGGGTTAGCCTGCTTCATACAGCCCGCCTCCTCGGTAACCACGATATCTTCAGGCTCGCCCAAGCCCTGCTCCAGCGCCCAACGGCTACCCTGCGCCAGTACCTGGGCAAGCTCCTTTTCGCTCACCCTTATCTTACCCTCGGAACCAAGCCCGGAAGGAACATTATAATAGAGCTCGTCAATCAACTGTTCGATTTTGGGTTTTACCTCGTCCACGGTAAGATTAGTGCGCAGCAGCCTGACGCCGCAGTTAATATCAAAGCCCACTCCCCCCGGTGAAATAACCCCGTCCCTCATCCCGGTAGCCGCCACGCCGCCGATGGGGAAGCCGTAGCCCCAGTGAATATCGGGCATGGCCAGGGAGTGGCCAACAATACCCGGCAGGAAAGCCACGTTAGCCACCTGCTCAAAAACCCGCTCCTCGAAGATATGCTCCAGCATGGACTCGCTGGCATAGATTAAGCCGGTTACCCGCATCCCCGGTTTATAGCTTGTCGGGATTTCCCAGCGGTAGTCATCTATCCTGTTTACTTTACCTCGCCACTGCGCCGCCATAGCTATCTCCACCGCTAAATATCAAAGATTACCCGCACGCTACAGCCGCTATCGTCCTTACTAACGCCGAGCATATGATAGGTTGCCGCCTTGACCCCGGTCTTAAGCTGGTGACGGGAGCTATCCACCTTCTCCCCATAAACCCGGGCCTGAAGCCGGTTATCGAGCACGGTAACCTCAAACCGCCTGAAGAGGATGTTCTCCGTATCAAAAAGGTAGATAAGCTCGTTTAACCAGGCGACGAGCAGGTCTTCTTCGTCAGGGGCGGCCAGTTCTATATCCCGGTAGATAACCTCCGACACATCACCGAGCTCGGTTATCAGGCTGAATAAGGCTCTGGCGGCATTACTGAACGCCTGGCCCAAATCGGCCCCATAGGCAACCACACCAACGTCAGCGGTATGGTCAATAAGCTCGAAATCCTTCTCCACAACGCTCCCAGCAGCCCACTTTTCTGTAGATAAATTATATCACCTGGTCTCGCAAATATAAAAATTAGACCGCACCCGGGCAGAGCTTGAGCTTTGATAGGGATTTGATATAATCTTAACTATAGACAGGTATAATCTCTGGTGAGCGATATGGACGAGATAAAGAGCGCCCGTGAGATAGCGGCGGAGAAGGTAGCGGGACTGGGCGAGGCGACCGAGGAAGAACGCCTGGGGTGGAAATACGTCCCCGAGGGGGAAAGGCTGGCTACCCAATACCTTAAAGAAGGCGGTAACCTGGTGCTGGAACTGGGTAAGTATGACGATAAGGCGAGAAAACACGTCACCAGGGGCGTCGCTAACGTGCTGGTGCGAAATATCAACCTGCCCGATAGTGACCTGGCCCGAGGCGGTAACAAGCGGTCTATGGACGGCTTGAAACTGGTGAAGACCAACCAGGTAGCTCTGGAGAATGTCTTCAGCCAGATGAGGCGCATCTTTGACCACTACTCAGGGCAGGGTAAAGAGCAGCGCCGGCAGGCCTACGAAGCACTGAAGGCGGAGTTTGAGGCGCAGGTAAGGCAGAGCCTCCAGCAGCAGCTGGGGGCATTCGGCAGATTCCGGATAGACGTGGAGAAGCAGCCCCAGTTCCAGGCAGAATGGCGACGCCGGCAGCTCCAGCTTGACTCACAGTACCATACGCTTCTGGAGGAACTGCGGCAGGAGCTACTGGCCATCCCTTAGAGGCGGTCATAAATATGGACATTGACGACGAGAGAATCAAAGAGGCGGTGAGACACACCGAGACCCTCAGGCTGCCCAAGCAGAGCCTGGCTACCTTCGGCACGACCAATATCTACTACTACCTGGTCACCGAACCGATCTACCGGGAGATAATGGAGAATGTCACCGAGACCGTCATCAGAGAGGGCCGGGTCATCGCCGAAAGACCCCGGGTGGTAACCCCCTACTACCTTTCCCGACTTCAAGGATTCAGCACCGAGGCGAGGCGGTATCTCGACATGCTCACCAGACAGCAGGGGGCCACCACTCCCGGGCTGCTTTACAGCTACCGGAACGAGCCCAAGGAGCTCAGCATCGTCTCTGACAAGCTGCTCTCCGTAGTCGCCAGGCTCAACGCTGAAATCGATAAGCGCGGCGACCCGCTGACCTGCATTATCAAGGGTGAGGACGACCTCTGGGATGTCTCGCTAATGAAATTCACCTACGAGATAACCAGAAGCTCGATACAGGACAACCTGCTGCAGATGGGGGCCAGAGGACTCCTCAAAATGGATGCCCGCGGTGTCCCGGCTGACGCCAGGCTCAGGATTGAAGGATTGTTCAAGGAGGTCGAAGCCGGGCAGAGCGACCCCCACGAGCTGAAGGAGGAGCTTGACCGCTGGGACCTGTTTAGTGACTACCAGGACAGATTCTTTAACCTGTTCCGGAGAAAACGATAACCGTGTTTCCGCCGGGAAAGGCTGGTAAATAAAAGATAAGGGGAGGGGAATAATGTATCGCCACTGGCATCGGTTCGGTTTCGGCCTGCCCCCTTTCGGCTTCTGGTTTAGAGGGCCCGGCTTCTTCCCGCGCCGCAACGAATACCGGCGCATGCTTGAGGACTACCAGCGGGAGCTACAGGCTGAGCTGGAAGAAGTAAATAAAGAGCTGGACGAGCTGAAAAAGACTGGTTAGGATAGCCAATTTGAAGATTTCACTAATTGAAGCCAGAGACCTCTCCGAAGCCTGGTTTCTCTGCCTGCGTAAGACCCTGGCGGAGGGCCGCGACTATAAGATTGAACGGGGGAGCTATGCCGGCGAGCGGCGTAAGGAGCTCGACTTTGTGCTTGTCCAGATAAAAAGCCCGGGAACCAGACCCCTCACCCCCGATGTCCCCCAGGGGGTGCCGCCGCCGACCACCATGGATTATATCGAAAGCTACCTCCCCTACCTCATGACCGCCCACCGCGCCGAGGGAGAGCAGTACACCTACGGCCAGTATCTGGAGAGGCAGATTACCGAGGTCATCCGGATGTACCGGGAAGACGGGCATAACACCAACCAGGCCTTTATGGCGGTCGGTGATGCCCAGTCTATCTTTTTGTCCGATCCACCGTGCCTGCGCGCCGTCGACACCAGAATCCTTAACGGCCGGCTCAACTTCGTCGTCTACTTTCGGTCGTGGGATCTGTGGGCCGGCTTTCCTTCCAACCTGGCCGCCCTTCAACTCCTGAAGGAATACATGGCTTCGGAAATAGGGGTGAGCGACGGCGAGATTCTGGCCGTAAGTAAGGGCTTACACCTCTACGAGTATTCCTGGGAACTGGCTAAGACCTCAGCCAGATTAGAGTAAGACAGTCCACAAGAACCTCAGCCCCAAAATACTACTTCTTCACCTTCACATGGAGATAGAGGTCTCCGGTCTTCTTCCCCTTGGTAAGCCCCATATTGTTGAGCCTGATTTTAGTGCCCGTCTTCACCCCGGCTGGTATCTTCACCATGAGCTTTGTCTTCTTCCGGCCCCGCCGGTAGGCAATCGGTATCTCGTCCCCGGAAAGTGCCTCGGCTCGAGAAATCTCAAGCCCCAGGTGCTTATCAAGTTTCTTCCTAGCTTCAGGCTCCTCAAACTTCAGACCGAAAACTCTTCTCAGCAAAAACCGGCCCAGCCCGACCGCCACCCTGGAGAAGGCCCTCTCCACCAGACCCGGCCGGTAGGCAGAAACACTGGTCGGCTCATAAGCCCCCTGACGAGGGCCGCCAGGGCCGGTAAAAGAATATACGGTAAAGCCCTTACCGCCAAAGAACACCCGGCTGACAAAGTCCCGGTCAAATCTAAGCCCGGCCTGAGCGAACATCCTCTGCATCTCGGCAAACCCCGCCTCGCCGGCGAACATGCCCCGGAAGATATCCTGCTGTGAGTAGGTAAAGCCCTGGTAGCCACCGCCGACAGTCTGTCCCCGGCGGGCGGCATCATACTGGCGCCTCTTTACTTTATTCCCGAGCACACAGTAGGCCTCGTTTATCTTCTTGAATTTCGCCTCGGCCTCCTTCTCCTTACCGGGATTAGTGTCCGGGTGATACTTGAAGGCCAGCCTGCGGTAGGCGCTCTTTATTTCCGCCTCGCGGGCGCTCTCCGGAACACCCAGAATCTGATAGTAGTCTTTCACTTCGCCCCCTGTTTAGCGCTCGGCATCCTACCGTGATATAATCGTTATGTAGAATAGACTGTTAACCGCTCCTGGCAGCTTCTTCGATAGTGGCTAACCATTTATTATAGCAAGCGAGACCGGTATCACCAACTCGACGCAAAATCTGCATATTCCCACCCGGGATAAATGCTAAGGACCAGAATTGAAAATAAAGCCTGTTCTCATTCTGAGCGCGATTCTGCTGATGCTGGGGCTGGGTAGCGCCGGGTGCACCAAGACACCGGACCTCTACCAGCAACTGCGAGCGATAGCCAGACCATACGACTTCAGCCTGGCAGCCTGGGAGGTCAAAACTACCCCCCACGAAGCAAACCAGCTCATTTTCGGCTGGCGTAACCGGACGGCGGACGAAGTCCAGACGGTTACTGAGCACTTTGACACGGTAAGAAGAATAAGAACCCTGAAGTCTCAGATTCAAGCCATAGACCACGGCACCGGGCAGGGCAACTCATCCCAGCTTGAGACCGAATTAGACGCCCTACGAGAACAGAGCCTGGCTTCACAGGATGAGGTGGAGAGGATACTGGAAAAGCAGATAAGGGCGGTGCTCGCCGAGCAGGACATATTTAATCCACTGGATGCTTACACCATAAGGCCCAGAATAAACTTCCCCCCGCTCAACTTCAAGCTTGAGCCACCGCCCAGGCTGCTGGTGGTCTCACCCAGGGAGCGCATAGAGAGCCTGAGGGAGTTTCTCCTCAAGCCGGACATCAGCCTTGAGGAGATGGAAGCCGTGGAAGCTGCCGCCGACGAACTCGGGGTGTCTTCACTGGTGGTGGAACTCGGCGGCCTAGGGGCAACCTACCCCAGCCTGGTGACCAACGAGGCGAGCCTGAGGTTTACCCTTGATGCCGCCGCCGAGGAATGGCTGCACCAGTACCTCTTCCCCAGACCGCTGGGGATTTTATACACCCTAGACCTGACCGGCCTCTCCCCCGACTATGAGATTGCCACCATCAACGAGACCGTGGCCAGTATGGCCAGCAAGGAGATTGGTGCCCTCGTCTACGAGAAATACTACGCACCCTACGATAACGCCGGCCAGTCTAGCCAGAAGGACGGCTCGGGCTTTGACTTTAACCGGGAGATGAGAGACATAAGAAGAAAGGTGGATGAATACCTGGCCTGCGGCGAGATTGAGCTGGCTGAGGGGTTTATGGAGGAGAAACGGCAGTATCTAGCCGATAACGGCTACTACATCAGGAAGCTGAATCAGGCCTATTTTGCCTTTCACGGCACCTACGCCGATAGCCCCACCTCGGTTAGCCCCATCGGAGCCGAGCTAGAGAAACTGAGGGAGCAGAGCCTATCGCTAAAGGACTTCCTCAACAAGGCAGCTACCATAACCAGCCGCCAGCACCTCCAGGAGATGCTAGAGTGAAAACCTGCTATAAGAAAGTCACTAAGTCAGCACCAGGATACAGTCATGCCTAAGGAGAAACATAACCCACCGATAAGCGACGAGGTGCGCCTGCGCCAGCTTACCGTGGACGAGGCGCTGCTCAAGCTGGATAAATACCTGAACGACGCCTTCATGGCCGGCCTGTACCGGGTCAAGGTGATTCACGGTAAGGGAACGGGAACGATACGCCAGGCAGCCAGAAACTACCTTGCCCGGCACCCCCTGGTAAAATCATACCGGGCCGGCGGTTACGGGGAGGGGGGAGACGGGGTTACCATAGTAGAGCTGGACTGAAGACAGGCTGACTGTTGAGAAGCCAGGAAACCCTAACCACATTGCAGGAACAGGGGTTTTTAGCTATAATAATTATGCTTTTATGGTGGGTGTAGCCTAGTGGTTAAGGCGCCAGGTTGTGGCCCTGGAGATCGAGGGTTCGAATCCCTCCACTCACCCCACCACCCCACTACTCAACCACAATGCGCTCTACCCACTTCACCCAGTCAAAGCCCAGTCTATCCTTAGCCACCAGACGCAGCGGATAACCGTGTTCCAGGGGCAGTGTCTCCCCGTTAACGGTATGGGCCAGGAAGATACTGTCGCTGGCTGCAATTTCGTCAAGCGGCAAGCTGGCAAAATAAGAACTGCCGCTTGACCCCGGATATGGAGGGGACGACGGCGATGCCATAGCATGAAATACGACCTTAGCCGCCTCAGCTTTGAGGCCGGCGTCTTCCAGCAGCCGCCACACCGGGACCCCGGTCCACTCGGCGTTATCCTGGAAAACACTGGGGCAGATAAGCAGGACTACCTCGGTGACGGCGGGGTATGCCAGGATATCCTCATAGGTCAGCGATAACGGACTGTCCACCAGGCCCGTTATCTCAAGCCGGTAGGCTGCTATATCTACTTCATCCGGAGGGGAGCCGGTGAGGTGCAGGTCCTCGGTAGCGGTTACCGCGCTCGGCAGGTTAAAGTACTTCTCATCCCCTTCATCAGCCGGCTCTGGCTCTAGCCCAACAGGCGCAGGTCGACAGGACACAACCAGGGCCAGGCTGAGCAAGATTGCGATTACCCAGGGCCACCTGGAACGATAGTCTTTCATGGCATAACTCCTCTTACCATGCCTCAATCTAATTATATCAACCAACCCACACCCCCACCAAAAATTCTCGCAGTAGTCAAGCCGGCCCGGGGTAACGAGCTACTAAGGAAAAGCAACGCAAATGGGAAGCCCTCTTACCCGAAGGTCGGTAGTTACCGGCTAATGAAGGGGAGAGACCAACGGTATGCTCTCAAGCTAAGCGGGGACTATTCGCTACGCCTCCAGGCACAATAAATGCCTGGTGTCTTTTTTTAGATTCCCATTCTATCCCCATACAGGCAGGAGAGACCTGGATGCTATCAACTAGAAAGGCTTAAGCCCCTTAAAGTCATCAAGTCTAGCTATTCCGGGCACAGCCTTTATTGCCAGAAGGCCTTATTTTTCCCTAAGTATTGACAAATGTCACTAGATGGTTTATAGTTACGCTTAAGTGCTGTGCAAGACGAGACTTTACCTGGCATAGTGCCTGATAGCTGAGGGAAGTGTTCAGGGGAAAGATAAGAGCGCTGCGGCAGAAGTGGGGCTGGGCACAGGAAGATTTGGCACGGGAGATAGGTGTCAGCCTCTCCACAGTGCAGCGCTGGGAGAAAAAGGACTGCAAACCTACCCGCCTGGCTCGCCGGGAGCTTGAGCGGCTCTTTAGGGAAGCAGGGATTGACAGCCAGGAGAGGTAATCAAACCCAAGCAACTGAACAGGTGATACTCGTTTGAGCCTGTCTTGAGGCTCCCCGGCCGGGCGGGTAGCAGAGCGAAGGGGATGTGATGTTGCCGCCATATCAATCTTGTAAACGGGTCAAGCCTAAAGTCGTAGCCGGCATCCCGGCCTACAACGAGGCGGAGAGCATTGGTGATATCATCCGCCGGGCTCTAAGCCATGTTGATGAGGTCATTGTCGTCGATGACGGCTCTACTGATAATACCGCGCAGGTAGCCAGCGCTGCCGGGGCCACTGTGATAAGAAGCGAGCACAACCAGGGTGCCGGCGGGGCAACCGGGGTGTGTTTTCAGCAGGCTAGAGAGGGGGAGGCCGCTGTCCTGGTTACCATAGACGGCGACGGGCAACACAATGCGGCGGAGATGCCGAGCCTTATCGCCCCGGTTCTCCGGGGGGAAGCCGACCTGGTAATCGGCTCGAGATTTCTTGATAAGGGATGTCGCATTCCCCGCTACCGAAGGTTCGGCATCACGGTCATCTCGACCCTGCTTAACCTTGCCTCCAGGGTAAAGGTGTCGGATTCTCAGAGCTGCTATCGGGCTTACAGCAAAAAGGCTCTCAGGTCGCTCGACATTACCGAGCCGGGGTTTGCTTTCAGCGTTGAACTGATAATCAAGGCAAGACGCCAGGGACTGGCGATTGACGAAGTGCCCATATCCTGTATCTATCATGACCACAGCCACAGCCTGAATCCGGTCGTCCACGGTATCGGGGTGGCCCTTTCTGTAATCAGGCTGCGGGCTACCCTGAAGAGCTGGCAGTAGGTGAAGAGGCAGAGGTGATAGTAGGTATTATCAACCGAGAGCAAGAGACAGTAAGCTACCGCTTAGCGATAAAGATAAATGAGATAATGAATAACGAGGCGGGACCGGTAACACTTGAGCACGATGGGCGCTGGCAAGAGATAATAAATTTTACCCCCGCCAGGGCAGGGGCCAACCAGAAGGTGGAATTTTTACTATACAGGCTCGACCGGGATGAGGCTTATCAAAAGCTCCACCTGTGGATATATGTTATAGAATAAGACTAAAGAAGCCACGATGTGCCCCTGACGCGATATATTTACCCGGAGTGTATAGCACGCAAACTATCGCTGCAAGAGGCTGCTGCCAAGCGCTTTGACGCAGCCCTCACAGC
>DUEB01000040.1 GCA_011176655.1 Dehalococcoidia bacterium
CCATCTCCACCCGGGTCGGGTCGATATCCAGGCGCCGCATACCGGTGCGCCGGGCTAGCTGCTCGTCATCGTAGTTACGCTCGTGCTGCATCCGGGCGGTAAGGGCCACCATAGCCAGGTTATGGGCGTTGGTAATATCGTTGATGTCACCGGTAAGACCCATGGAGAACTCGGTCATGGGGATAAGCAGGGCGTTACCGCCGCCGGCGGCGGTGCCCTTGATATTCATGGTGGGGCCGCCCGAGGGCTGGCGAATACAGCCGCCGACGTTCAGTCCGCGCTTACCCATGCCTTCCAGGATACCCATAGTGGTGGTCGTCTTCCCCTCACCAAGCGGGGTAGGGGTTATCGCCGTCACCTCAATATACTTGCCGTCCGGCCTGTCCTTGAGGCGCTCGATAATCTTCAGGAAATCCAGCCGGCATATCCTGCCGAAAGGGATTATCTCATCCTTCTCCAACTTCAGCCTCTGGCGCCACTCATCCGGGGCCGGCATATTGGCTTCAGCCGCTTCGGCAATCTGCCAGTCCTTCATCTTTACCGCATCGTAAGCCACGGGGACCTCCTTTAGTTTTATGTCATTCCCGATATCGGGATTCTAAAGCTACCACCCACCCGATTCTACCCCATCCTGCCGGCTGGTAGCACATGTCACCACCGGAAGGCGGTTAGCGCCACCCCCTAGTTACCCGTGCCATATCTAACTTTACCGTTCTAACGGGCTCTGGCAGCGCCAGTGGCTAAAAGAGCCTGATAGACATCCCCCACCGCCTGACTCACCGGCTGGCTGGCCTCAAGGAGAGAGAGGCTGGCCATGTCGGCATCAACTATGGCCTGGTCGTAAGGGATAAAGCCGAGGAACTCAAAGCCAGCCAGGCTGGAAACCAGGAATTCCCTGTCTTCGGGGCCGCGAACCTTGTTGCCGACCACGGCGACATTCTCCAGACCGATATCCTTGGCCAGCTGGAAGACCCGGTAGGCCGAGTCAACGCTCCGCCTGCCCGGTTCGACCACGACGATGAGCTTGTCCACCGCCCGGGCCGTTGCCCGGCCCAGGTGCTCAATACCCGCCTCCATATCCAGAATTATAACCTCGTCTCTGGCCAGCAGGAGATGGGTAACCAGGGCCCTCAGCAAGGCATTTTCCGGGCAATAGCAACCACTGCCCCCCTTCTTGAGCCGGCCCATTACCATCAGTCTAATGCCGTGGTGCTCCCGGGAATACTCGTCAGGCAGGTCATCAACCTTGGGGTTCAGCTTGAAAAAGCCCCCGCTCTCACCCGGTTTGGCTCCGGTGCGCTCTTCAATAAGGGCACTCATTTCAGAGATGGGGGTTATCTGCTCCGCATGGGGAAAACCGAGGGTCGCCGCCAGATTGCCATCAGGGTCAGCGTCGATAGCTATTACCGAGTAGCCCGACTCAGCAAACGCCCTGGCCAGCAGGGCAGCAAGCAAGGTCTTGCCGACTCCGCCTTTACCGCCAATCGCAATCTTCATCGCCTATTGATACCCTTTGGGGCACTATTTAAGACCGGGGGTCTATTGGGGAAAATACACAGCCCTGTAAAACTGGTACCGCTGGTTATCGTATAAGCATTTTGGCTTAAGTATTTCGGCGTAAGCATTTTAGCTTAGTAGCAGTGAAAAGTCAACTAGTTAATCGGCGACCACCGGCATACGGCTCTAATAGCTATCTCATCCTCCTGACCCAGAAAGTAAGCCAGATAAAGTGGACGATGGCGAAGACCATAGCAACTGCCGCCGGTACTGCCGCCCGGGGACTGAACAGAGCCAGGGCGATGGCCGCCGCCATTCCGTAGTTCTTCCTGGTGCCGGACAGTATTAGGCTAATTCGGCTGGCTCTATCGACGCCCGAGGACCTGGCAACCCGGTCTATGATATAAGCAAGGACAAAGGTGCTGATAAAGGCGGCGGCGGTGGTGGGTAGCAACCTCTCAGGCTGCTCCAGGAAGGCACTCTGGTTCAGGCCGACAATGGTGTAGACCACCACGAAGAAACCCCAGTTCACAATCGTCCCCCGGTATCTCTCCAGCTTCGAGGCAATACCGGTTCGCCTTAGTAACTGCGCTATAGCCAAGGGTAAGGCAATCAGCTCGCCCAGGGTTATGAGCAGGCTCACCGGCTGGATAACGCTGGCCCCCCAGAACACCACCGAAATAATGGGCACGATGAAGAGGGCCGCAAGATAGCAGGCTACCGTGCCGACCAGGGAAAAGTCGGTATTACCCCCCAGGCGGTAGGTAAAGGGTATCACAGACACCGCCGGTGGGACTGCCGCCAGGAGGATAAAGCCAGTTCTTAGCTCATAGTCCCGGATAATGAGGAAAGAGAGCCCGATGAGAGCTAGGGTCAGCACCACGTAGTTCATGAGCAGAGACAGCAGAATAGGGCGCGAGACCTTCCTGAAATCCAGGAACATTCTGGGGGAGACCCCCATGATAGACATGGTCATGACCATAGCCAGCAGGGGCACTACCGCGGGACTCGTCTCCGCGGCACCCTGAGGTAAAACCAGCCCGACTACGAAAGCCAGGGCGAGTATGAACCCCGCATTCCTGAAGAGGGAGGCAAAACGGCTGCTGGCTGACACTGAAATCTCCTCGCCATTTCGCAAAGTCCAGACCCCAGGTAGCCGGGAAATGCCTGGTGCCTTAAACAGTATACCGCAAGACGACCTCCCAATGCCTCATTAAATACCAGGGAGCATTTTTCTTTCATAGCCTCAATTCCTGGATAGTCAGGTGTAATGCGGGCCTATCCTATTGGCGCAACCTTTAGCCTGTGTTATCATTATCGCCGTGGAGATTAATGTCCTGATTGAGGAAGAATTCAAGGACTGCCTGGAGACCGGCTGGCTCCGGAGCCTGGCCGAGCAGGTGCTTACTCTTCAGGGGGCCGGTGTCGAGGCAGAGCTTGGGCTGGTTATTGCCAGTCAGGAAAGGGTGCGGGAACTAAACCGGAGCTACCGGGGTAAGGATGCGCCCACCGATGTCCTCGCCTTCTCTACGCTGCCGAGTGTCGAAGAGCCCTTCATTCTACCGTCTGACGGGCAGCTCCACCTGGGCGAGGTCATCGTCTCCTACCCCCAGGCAGTGATACAGGCTGGGGAAGAGGGACACTCTATTAAAAAGGAGATAGCCACTCTTATCACCCACGGGGTGCTCCATCTCCTGGGATTTGAGGATGAAACGCCGGAACTCAAAAAGCAGATGCAGGCCAGAGAGCAGGAAATCTTGAGTCGCCTGAGGATAGACTAGCACTGACGGAGGTGTCAAGCTATGTCTCAGAAGCTCATAGTCGAGGGTCTGGAACCGTTCAGCGGACGGCACTGTGAAACCACTGCCCTAAAAAGGGCCCTGGATTATCACGGCCTTTCTCTATCAGAGGAGATGCTCCTGGGGCTGGGTGGGGGTATCGGCTTTATCTACTGGTACATGAAGATGATGCCCGCCCCCTTTGTCGGGGGGCGCTTCGGGAAAGGCGCCGACTTTGTCACCAACATCTGCCGCCGCATTGGCGCTGAGGTGACCATTTTGGAAACGGCCAGCGCCAGTAAGGGCTACGAGGAGCTAAAGGTGATACTCAGTACTGGTGAGCCAGTGGTCGTTTACGGGGATATGGCTTACCTCCCCTATTTCGCCATCCCCGAGGTAGCCCACTTCGGCGGCCACGTCTTTACTGTCTTCGGCCTCGACGAGGCGGGGGACAGGGTTCACATCTATGACCGTTCCAGAAAGCCGGTAACGGTGACCATAGCCGACCTGGCTCGGGCGCGAGGCTCAAAGTTCCCCCCCTTTCCCCCCAAGCACCGGCTACTTAAGATAAAGTATCCGGCCAAGCTCGATAACCTGGAGACAGGCATCAAGGAAAGCATCCGGGAATGCTGCCAGGGCATGCTAGCGCCCCCGATAACTAACCTGGGGCTCAGCGGCATGAAAAAGTGGGCAAAGCTGGTAACGAAGTGGCCGGAACAGTTTACCGGCATGAACCTGCTGGGCGCCCTGATGAACGGGTTCATCTATATCGAGACCGGGGGCACCGGGGGCAGCGCCTTCCGCCCCATGTATGCCAGGTTCCTGGAAGAAGCCAGCGAAATTACCAATAAGCCAGCCCTGAACGAGGTAGCCGCATTGATGCGACAGTCGGCGCTGGTCTGGAGCCAGATTGCCTCGGGGCTGATGCCCGACTCCCGGCCCGCCCTCAAAAGAATGAGGGAGCTAATGGTAGAGAAAAACCGGCTCTTTGAAGAGCAGGGGCAGGATGCCCTAGCTGCCATGAACAAGATTAATGAAGACACGGACAGCCTGATGAGGCAGGCCGTAGCAGACCTGGCGGAAAAGCCGCCGGAGTTCCTGTCTGGGGTGCAGCAGAGTATCCTGAAATGCCACAGCCTTGAGCAGAGGGCCTTTCAAACCCTGAGCAGCGTTAACTCGTAAGGAGAGCCTTAAATGAGGGTTCTGGGGATTGCGGGCAGCCCGCGGAGGGGCGGTAATACCGACCTCCTGCTGGCCGAGGTCATGAAGGGGGCCGCCAGCCGGGGGGCCGAGGTCAAGACCATTGTCCTTAATGACCTCAAGATTACCCCCTGCCAGCACTGCGACGCCTGTCTTGAGGCAGGCAGGTGCCGCCTGGATGACGATATGCAGATGGTCTACACCGAGCTTGAGCAGGCTGACCGGGTGGTTTTAGCCTCACCCATCCAGTTCATGGGGCCAAGCGCCCAGATGAAGCTGATGATTGACCGCTGCCAGGCACTATGGGCCAGGAAGTACGTGCTCAAGAGGCCACCCCTCAACGACCGCCGGGAGAGAAAGGGGCTGTTTGTTTCCGTGGGCGCGCTGAGGAAAGCCGACCTCTTTACGCCGGCACTGACCATAGTAAAGACCCTGTTCAGGGTCATCGATATCACCTATGCCGGAGAACTGTTATTCCCCGGGATAGATGAGAGAGGAGCTATCGCCAGGCACCCTGAAGCCCTACGCCAGGCCTTCCTGGCGGGACAAAAACTGGCTTCAGGCTGATAGCCATACCCCTAGCCCTCTACTGCGACAGCCAATTAAAAAGCTACTGAGAGTTCTCCTGCCACCGTGTTTCCACTCTCAGTAGCTTAATACCGGGTCTTAACTGGCGGAGACTCGCCAGACCGGTTACTTCTTTTTGCTTTCCTTGGCTTCGGCCTTGGCTTCGGCCTCGGCTTCCGCTTCCTCACCGAGCACGAAGTGGAGGAGCTGCCTCTCCGAGGTCTGATGAGGCAGAAGCTCGTGGGTTATCTTCCCCAGACGCATGACGAGGATGCGGTTGGCAGCTATCATTATCTCTCTAAGGTCCGATGACAAGAGGAGCACACCCAGCCCCTTCTCCCTTACCTGCTGACGTATCACTTCATATATTTCTTCACGAGCGCCGACGTCAACACCGCGCGTCGGCTCATCCAGAATCAAGAGCCTTGATTCAGCAGCCAGCCACTTACCGATGACCACCTTCTGCTGATTACCACCGCTCAAGAACTTGACCAGCCGGTTAGGCTCAGGGGGACGAAGAGCCACATCCTTAATAACGCCCCGCACCAGGTCCCGGGCCATCCTGCCAATTATAACAAAGCCCCGGGTTACCCTATGAAAAGCCGGCAGAATCGTGTTGAAAAGCACCGACTGCTCAGCTACTATGCCCTCCGCCTGGCGGTCCTCGGTCACAAAACCGATACCCATCTTCTTAGCACTGGAGGGACTGAGCTTCTTAAGGTCAATCCCTTCGCCATCAAATATCATCTCCCCCTTTATAGTAAAGGTCTTGGGCAGAGCACCAAAGATTGTCTTGCCCAGCTCGGTCTTACCGGCACCAATCTGCCCGGCTACGCCCACGATTTCCCCTTTACCCACTCTCAGATTGACACCGGAGTAGATCTCCTTATCCCTCTCTCTTGCCTCCAGACCGTGAAGCTCAATTATATTAGCCTTGGGCTTCTTATAGGTGTCCTCCCGGACAATCTGAGCGCTGACCTGCTTCCCGGTCATCTTCTCTACCAGCATCGAGAGGTCCAGTTCAGAGATGTCATAAGTACCCTCGATATGTCCGTCCCTGATAACCGTGCACCTGTTGGCGATGTCGAAGACCTCGTTCAGCTTGTGAGTTATGTATACGATAGCCACGCCCTGGTCACGCAGCGTGTTGACCAGCTCGTACAGGTGCCCGATCTCATCGTAGGAGAGGGCAGCCGAGGGCTCATCCATAACGAACACCACCGGGTCGTAGGAAAGCGCCCGGGCAATCTCAACCTCCTGCTGGTCGGCCACCTTCAGGTCACCCACCACCGTAGCCGGCGGAATATCGCTGCCCAGAGACTTGAGGACTTCGGCGGCCCTCTGCCTGGTGTAGCCCCACCTTATCATGCCCCGCCGCGACGGCAACCGGCCCATGAAAATATTCTCGGCGACGGTGAGATATTTAACCAGACCGAACTCCTGATAAACCATGGAAACCCGGTTCCGCTGCGCCTCGGTAGGGTTGTTGAATCTTACCTTTTTACCAGAGATAACATAATCGCCGCTATCAGGCCGATGCACGCCCATCAGCGTCTTCATCAAGACGCTCTTACCAGCGCCATTTTCCCCGAGAAGGGCATGAACCTCACCGGCACGCACATCAAAGTTTACATCGTACAGTACCTGCACCCCCCCGAAGGATTTACTAATGTTCGTCATTTTCACAACTTCGTCCAACTTCTACCTCCTTTAGCGGCTCACAGGAAAACAAGCCGCCTGATAGTCCAGACTGCCTTCCTAATTCACACTAAACCGAAAACTTCATTCCCCACCAGAGAATATACTACAAGCTTTGACATATTGCAAGGTTCTTTGGAGACCGCTTTTACCAAAAATATTATACTATAGAAATTAGGAAAGTCAAGCCATCATTCAACTGGTTCTTTAACCACAATATTAATGATTAACCCCCTATTTTAAGCAAAAGTATGTCCCTAACATAGATTACGCTATAGGGTTAATCCAGGCCCTAGTTATAGCTATTCATGGCTGACGAGATACCCTCGGTTAGAAAACAGACGATAGCCTGGCTCACCCTGGGTATGACCTGGGCCACAATCCGCGCTTCCTCCGGGGTGAAATCGCCGAGCACATAAGAGCTGACGCCTTCGTCGGTCTCAACCGGGTTCTCGCTCGCAGCCGGCCGCCCAATTCCCACCCGAAGACGGGGGAAGTCCTGAGTTCCCAGAGAAGAGATGATGGAGCTAACCCCCTTATGCCCCCCGGAGCTGCCACCGCTGCGAAGGCGGATTCTGGCCAGGGGAAGGTCAAGGTCGTCGTGAACGACGAGCAGGTCGCTCAGGGCAACATCATATTTTTTTACCAGCCGGCTAACCGATAGTCCGCTCAAATTCATAAAGGTCTGGGGTTTAGCCAAGACCACGCCACCCTCCGCCACCTGGCCGAGGCGCGCTTTCTCCCACCGGCTATCGAACCGAATCCCCTGCCGCCGGGCAAAATGATTCAGGCACCTGAACCCGATATTATGACGGTTGTGGGCATAACTCTGCCCGGGATTCCCCAGTCCCACAATCAGCTTCATGGTTTAAGCTCACTCCCTCAGGGTATTCCGGCCCAAAGCTATGGAGCCTTCTAACTCCCCTCAGACTTCTTGGCTCTTTTCCCGCCCACTTTACGATGGTAAGCTATTTTGAGGTTGGACAGCCACCTCAGAGGAGCGAAGATGGGGTGATTATAGAGCCTCTTATACCAGAGGGGAATTTCATGCCACCGGGTTATGTACTCAGGATTTCCGAGATGGCTCCCCGGTTGAGTATCACCACAAAGACACACGATACCACTATCAGGGGTTGGGTCCAGGCTAAGCCACCCGCCATCCACCCTGGCCTCAACCCAGAAGTGGACACTGAACGGTGCTAACTTCATTATGGGCAGGAGGTTCCCATCCATGGGCCTCCCCTCCACACACCTGGCTTCAATACCACGAGCCCTGAGCCTTGATACCAGAAGCTCAGCCTTAATGCCGCAGTGTCCCTGCCGCCGGGCCAAGGTACGCGCGGTATCACCCCAATGCGATAAGGCATATCTAATGTTCTCTTTAACCCAACTGTATTCGGCTACCGCCTCTTCGTACTGTGTCATTTCATCATTTGTCCCTGGTGCTGGTCCCTAGACCGCCCGCAGGCTCCAGCAGTCTAAGTAACTCTCCCTCGGTAATCTGCCTGATACCCAG
>DUEB01000041.1 GCA_011176655.1 Dehalococcoidia bacterium
GTGTTCCTCGGGGGCCTCCAGGCTACCGGTTATAATAACGAGGGTATATCCTTAGCGGCGTTTTCGATATCTCTCAGCTTACAGGCAATCTCCTGCTGTTTCTTCTGAACCTCCCCGATAACCGTGGTCGATTCACTGTAGAGAGTGGTTACCTTCTGCACGGTGTCAAGCTCCGACAGGATTACCGTTACCGCCAGCACTCCCCTTTCCCGGGGGTAGTCGCCGTTCCTGATGATTGCCTTGGGGCAGATGTCCCTCAGGTAATCCCCCAGCTCTTTAACCAGCTCCATGTTCATCTCGTTGGCTGGGGCTCCCAGCAGGTAGAGGGCACGGTTAGCGTCCCGGGGGTTACAGGTCAGCGATAGCTCACTTATGGCCTCGTCCATGGCTTGAACCCCCATAGAGGTCTCCGTGCTTTTCTTCCTGAAATTTTCCCTCCGCTCAAAAGGAAGCCTGATGAGGGGCAGTTCCGATTTACCGTAGCCGATTACCGTCCAGCCGACCAGGGTCTGCATTATGTCCCCGGCATCAAGTGTCTTGGCCCCGATATGCTTTCGCTTTTTTTCCTCGCCGGCGCAGAGCAGATTGTAGAACGGCTCGGCAATCAGGGCATTAATCTTAGCCATGTTATTTCTCAGTGAGGCGTCCTTTTTAATATACCTCTGGTTATCAATGACGATTACGGCGTCGGCTACTGTGCTGGCTGATTTAAGGCAGGTAGCCGAGTTATAGATGGTTCTCTCTTCGGTCTGTTCCTCGTGCTCGAAGGGAAGAATGATAAGGTTATAAACCGGCTTATCGGCGTGGCGCTCTTTTATCAGCTGAGTCATTACCGGTAGCGCGCCGGAGCCGGTACCCCCCGCCGCCCCGGCGATGAGCATGAAGGCGTCCGACTCGGCAAAGTGCCGGGTGGTCCTGATGGCATCGATGACCTTATCGCTATCCTCCCGGGCTACCTCCGCCCCGAGCTCGTTAATCTTGCCGACCCCGTGTCCCCCGGTCTTGCGCCCGCCGATAAGGATGCGGTGTTTGTAGTCGGACCTTATGGTGGATAGACCGCTCAGGTCGGCGGCATCTGTGTTTACCGCATAAGCGCCGGTAATTATTTCAATCCCCCGATAGCTGCGTGCCCGTCCGTTTAACCGCGCAAACTCATCAGCCATCCGGCCGCCGCATTGCCCGAAACCTATGACCACTAATTTCATTTTTCACTCCAGTAGTAGAATTTGCCCCATTTTAGGCATATTTGTAAGGTAATGTCAATTATGAAGGTATGATAACAGCAAAAACCGGGGGTAATTTCAAGCTAAAAAGTCATCAACTAACACGACAACAACCTCCTGTATTAATAATTTATGTCCACATCTGGTAAAGTCTACCATATACTACAACGTAAAAAAGGATTTTTGGTTATCGGTTATGAATAGGACTCCTGAAGACTAGCCTGAAACAGGGGAGTATAATTATCAGCTACCTTCTACCCGAAGTGTTCCTGGCTGAACTCAGACCACATTTTATTTGGCGCTTGAGTATATTCCCCTTTTAACCGTGTGTCAATTACTGGATGGGAGGAGTCCGTTAGCAGGGTTAATCTGAACGAGCTTTGCCAGCCGGCGTCTGCCAACCTGGTTATTGCAAAAATAGGTCGCCTGTCATAAAATAAAGGTTACCGTAGTGTTAGTGTCTTTTGGCTTTAAGCTGGCGGAGACATTTCTCCAGCATCGTTAGGGGGGTACTGAGGGCCATGGAAGATGAACTTGGGCCAATCGAGAAGGCAGTAGCCAGGGCTGATACGCTGAGCAAATCGGCTATTGAGGCGGCCGGGGCCACCATAAAGGCCGCCCAGGAAGCGATATCCCAAGCCGAGGAGATAGGTAAAGCAACTAAGAAGGCCGCTGACGAAGCAACTAAGGCTTCCCGCAGGGCCGTAACCAAGGCTGAGAAGGTGACCAGGGAGGCCGAGGAAAATGCGGAGACGGCGGAAAAGGCGTTCAAGGACTCCATAGCCCGGGCCGAGGAAGTAATTGAGTCGACTAAAGAAGCCACCCGGGTTCTAACCAGGACGCTGGAACAGGCCATATTCAAGGCGGAGGTCTCGGTCAAGGATGTCAAGGAAGCGGCGGAGTCATCGCTGAAGGAGTCCACGGAGGGGATAAACCGTGTCGAGAAGACCGGGGCCGCATCTAAGGAGGCCGCCGAGGAAGCCAGAAGGCTGTCACGGGAAGCCATATCCAAGGTGGAGGAGATAAGTAAATCGGCCCGGAAGTTTGCATCCGAGGCCACCAAAGCGTCCTATCAGGCGATAGATAAGGCTGAGAAGGCAAGTAAGTCGCTTAATGAGTATACCGAGGCATCGACCCAGGCCTTCAACAGAGCCACAAGCCGGGCGGAGGAAACTACCAAGTGGTCCAAGGAGACCGTCGAGGCGGCGCAGGAGACCTTCGAGAGGGCTATCGCCGGAGCGGAGGGGGTACGTGAGAAGGCCCGGGAAGCCGTTGAGCTGATGACCAAGGCTTCGGAGGTAGCGGTAGCCAGGGCCGATGAAGTGAGTGAAGAGGTTATAGAGAAGGCTAGTGAGGTGAGTAAAGAGGTCGCCGAGAGAGCCAGTGAAGCCATTAAGGAGGTTCGGGAAGCGGCCGAGTTAGCGACCATAACGTCTCAGGAGGCCCTGAGCAAGGTTGAGGAAGTGGGTAGAGAAGCCAAGGCGGCGGCTGAGGAAGCAACCAGACTATCCGGAGAGGTAATCGCCAGGGCAGAGGCGATAAGCAAGGAGGCTAAGGAGGCGGCTGAATCAGCAAAACGGGAGGCTAAGGAGGCGGCCGAGGTAGCCAGGAAAGCGACCAAGGAAGCGGCGGAAGCGTCAATCCGGGCCTTTGAGTCTGCCATAGGCCGGGCCAGGGAAACTGGAAAACTCCCTGAGGAGGCGGCTAGAGCCGCCATGAGCCAGGTCGAAAGAGCCGACAGAGTAGCCGGAGGCAAGCCGGCCGCCGAGGCTAAGGAAGAGGAGGCGGAGATGGCGGAGGTAACTGAAGAGCCGGTTGAAGAAGAGGCGGATAAAGAAACAGGTAGGGCGATGGATAAACGGCTGGATTTCCTGGCCAGAATGTATGCCGCCAACAAGGAAAAACGTACCAAAGAAAAGGAGGGCGGCTGAGGTAACCGAGACTGGCCAGAGGCCGCGCCGGTATGTGTCTGTGAAGCGCACCGTGTACGTCGTTATCAGGTTAATGGCTGAAACTAAAAATCAAGAGTGAAGGAGGTCCCTGTTGATGAATCAGAGAGAACGAGTCCCTAAAGCCCACGAACAGGTTGAGCAACCGGCCGATAAGGTGGAGAAGCCGGCTGAGCAGCCAGCAGCCGCCCCCACTAAGGAGGCTAAAGAGCAACCGGCAACGTCCTTGAGTGAGATTCTGCTGCGGGCGGAGAAGGCATACGCAGCCTATATCGAGGCTCAGAAGGACGTAGCCAAGGCCTATCGGGAGAGCGAGCTGGAGGCGGAGAGGGTCTATAAAGAGAGTGAGCAGCAGGCCAGGAATGCCCGCGACGGGGGTATCAGGCAAGCCCTGAAGGCCCGTGACGAGGTGACGGAGAAAGCGGTGAAGGCCCGCGACGAGGCGATAGCGCAGACCGAGCAGGCTTATAAGAGTGCCAAGGAGCAAGCCGAGAAGGCTTATAAGGATAGTGAGCTTAAGTCTCAAAACGCCTATGACGAAGGTGTCAGGCAGTCTCTGAAAACCTACGAGGAGGCTCTAGCCCAGGCAGCGAGGAAACGGGCCGCCACCATTGAGCAGGCGTGGGGGGTATATACCAAGACTACTAGCTAGGCAGTAAATCCGGGATTGACACCGACTCTACGCGGCTGGCCGGTTACGACTACTGGCTGAAAAGCGAATCCAGGGCGGTCACTACTTTCGTACGGCTGGCTGGTTACTGCGACCAGGCTAGAGAAGCGAGGGGATGTCTCTAAAGGACTCAGCCAAATCCCTATGCTCGACCTCGATGCCCTCTCGCTTCCTCTTGAGAAGGTCGATGAGCTCAATGGTTTTGGTGAAGTAGTCTATGATTTTGCTCACCCCGCTCAGTTCAGAGAGCATCACGGTCACATTCAGGGGCCCCTTTTCCCGGGGGTAATCACCGGTCCTGATGATGGCTTCCGGGGCGATACGTCTGAGATGGGTACCGATGTCTTTAACCAGGTTCATGTTCATGTCATTGTGTTGCGCCGAGATGAGATACAGTCCCCGGCCCGCCTCAGCCGGGCTGCAGCGCAGTGATAGCTCGCTGACGGCGTTGTTGATTAACTGAACCCCTACCTGGCCCTCGGCCATCTTATCCCGGAAGTCAAAGGGACTTCTGCGGCGTCCCTTCGTCGCCTTGCTGTAGCCGATAACCGTCCACCCGGACAGGGTCTGTATGATATCACCGGCATCAAGGATTCTCGACCCGATGTACTCGGGCTTCGTCTCTTCACCGGCGCAGAGCAGGTTGTAGAACGGCTCGGCAATCAGGGCATTGATTTTAGCCAGATTACCCCTAATCGAGTAGTTCTTGCTGATGTAGCGCTGGTTGTCAACCAGTACGACGGCATCCGCTACCAGATAGGCAGACTTGAGGCAGGTGGCTGCGTTATAGATAGTCCTGCCTTCGGTTTCCTCCTCGTGCTGAAAGGGGAGGACGATAAGGTTATAGAGCGGTTTCTCGCTGTAGCGCTCCTTCAGCCTCTGGGTTATGGTGGCTATGGCACCGGAGCCGGTGCCGCCCGCCGCCCCGGCCGCCAGCAGGAAGGCGTCGGTCTCCTCAAATTGGGGTGTGTCCCTGAGGGCGTCTATCAGTTTATCGCCGTCTTCGCGGGCAATCTCCGCACCCAGCTCGTTAATCTTGCCAACCCCGTGTCCCCCGGTCTTGTTGCCCCCGATAAGCACCCGGTGCTGGTAGTCGGGCCTGATGGAGTAGAGGCCGCTCAGGTCAGCTACGTCGGTGTTGACCGCGAACACGCCGGTAATTATGTTGAGCCGCCGCTCGGTGCGCGCCCTTATTCCCAGCCGGGCAAACTCGTCGGCAATCCGCCCGCCGCACTGTCCCAGACCGATGACCAGTAATTTCACTTTAAGCCTCTTCTCTTTTAGTCAGGGCTCTAACATTGTAGAGCCACCTGGCAAGGATGTCAATTACGGGACGCTGGCGCCCGTGTGATATTAACTAAAGCCCCTTAGCTGCCATATATACCGCTAAATCGCCCAGGCGGCAGCTATAGCCCCACTCGTTATCATACCAGGCGATTATCTTGATCAGGTTGCCCCCGATGACCATCGTGCTCAGGGCATCAAAGATGGAGCTAGCCGGATTACCCTTAAAGTCCGAGCTCACCAGCGGCCCCGAGCAATACTCCAGGATGCCACTAAGCGGCCCCTCGGCGGCAGCTTTGAAGGCCTGGTTTATCTCCTCGACGCTGGCTTCCTTACCCAGCTCGGCGACGAAGTCCACCACCGAAACCGTGGTTACCGGCACCCGGAAGGCCATGCCGTGAATTCTGCCCTTAAGTTCCGGAATAACCATGGTTACCGCTTTGGCGGCCCCGGTGGTGGTGGGGATAACGTTTACCGCCGCCGCCCGGGCCCGGCGCAGGTCTTTATGGAACATGTCCAGAATCCTCTGGTCATTGGTGTAGGCGTGAATGGTGGTCATCAGACCCTTAGCTATGCCGAAGCCTTCGTGGAGCACCTTGACTACCGGAGCCACGCAGTTGGTGGTGCAGGAGGCATTGGAGACCACTTTGTGCTTTCCGGGGTCGTAGTCCTGCTCATTGACGCCGAGGACGACGGTCACGTCCTCGTTCTTGGCGGGGGCCGAGATAATCACCCTCTTGGCACCGCCCTCAAGATGGGCTCTGGCTTTGGTGGCATCGGTAAACAGGCCGGTCGATTCGATGACAAGGTCAACCCCATATTCCCGCCACGGTATCTTCCCCGGGTCACGCTCCGCCAGCACCTTTACCCTGTTACCGTCAACGATGATTGAGTCCTCGGTGGCTTCCACCTGTCCGGGATAGGCACCGTAGGTGGAGTCCCATTTCAGCAGGTGGGCGTTGGTTTTGGGGTCGGTGAGGTCGTTTACGGCGACTATCTCAAGCTCATCATCATGGTAGGCCTTGATTGACCTGAAGGTCAAGCGCCCGATGCGCCCGAAACCATTGATGCCGAGTCTGGTGGTCATTAGCTACCTCCCTGGCAATATCTCTTTATTCGTGCTCCGGCGCCTAATTATACCACAAAAGCACTTTGGACTATGGATTATCACCGCCTCAAATTATAAAACGCTTTTCCGGCGGAAAAGTTAGCTCTCTCGCCGAGTTCTGCTTCTATTTTGAGGAGGCGGTTATACTTGGCGGTGCGCTCCGAGCGGCAGGGGGCGCCGGCCTTAATCTGTCCCGTCGCCTGAGCTACCGCCAGGTCGGCGATGGTGGTATCCTCCGTCTCGCCGGAGCGGTGGCTGATAACCGCCGTCCAGCCGGCCTCTTTCGCCATCTTGATGGCGGCCATAGTTTCCGTCAGGGTACCAATCTGGTTGAGCTTGATGAGAATTGAGTTGGATGCCTTTAGGCTAATGCCCCGACTTAAACGCTCCACGTTGGTGACATAGAGGTCGTCGCCCACCAGCTGGACTCTATCGCCTAATTTCTTGGTCAGGAGCTGCCAGCCCTCCCAGTCATCCTCAGACATGCCGTCCTCGATGCTGATAATGGGGTAACTCGCCGCCCAATTGACGTAATAATCCACCATCTCACCACTGGTGAGGGAGACCCCTTCCCGCTTCAGGGTATATTTGCCCTGGCTGTAGAACTCGCTGGCGGCCGGGTCCAGGGCGATAAAGCACTCCTCCCCCGGTCTGTAGCCGGCCTTTTCGATGGCGAGCAGGATTAGTTCAACCGCCTCTCTGTTCGATGACAGCGACGGGGCAAAACCTCCCTCGTCACCGACGTTGGTGTTTAAGCCCTTGTCCTGGAGCACCCTTTTCAGGCTGTGGTAGACCTCAGCCCCAATCTGAAGGGCATGGCTGAAGCTCCGGGCTCCCGCCGGCATCACCATGAACTCCTGGAAGTCCGTTGAATCCGCAGCGTGTTTTCCGCCGTTCAGGATATTGAACATGGGCACCGGCAGGGTATAGGCGTCTTTACCGAGATAGCGATAGAGAGGTATGCCCAGCCAGTTGGCGGCGGCGTGAGCTACTGCCAGCGAGGTACCCAGTATGGCGTTAGCCCCCAGACTGGACTTATCGGCGGTGCCGTCAAGCTCGATGAGCTTATGGTCAATGACGGCCTGGTCGGTAGCCGGCATAGCGACAATAGCGCGGGCAATAGGCCCGTTGACATTGGCAACCGCTTTGAGGACACCCTTTCCCTTAAACCGAGCCCGGTCTCCATCGCGGAGCTCTACGGCTTCGTACTTACCGGTGCTGGCCCCGGAGGGCACGGCGGCCCGTCCGGTTACCCCGCCGATAAGCCTCACCTCAACCTCAAGCGTCGGGTTGCCTCTGGAATCAAGGATTTCTCTCGCCCTGGTACTCTCAATAGTTGACATTTCCGGCTCCAGTCAATTGGAGTTATGTCAAGTCAGTCCGCGAACTCGGTCAGGACTAGTCGCTAGCCAGCTCAAGAGCCAGCCTTACTGCCTCGGCCGGGCTCTCCGCCGGGATAATTGATTTGTCCTGCCTGTCGTTCCGGGATATTGTCCAGGTGTTAAGCCCGATAACCGGCAGGCCGCTCTGGAGGGCGTAGCCAATCTCAGTGAGGGTCCCGTAACTACCGCCGACGGCGATAACCGCCTGGGCCGATTTGACCACCGCCGCATTCCTGGCGTAGCCGATGCCGGTAGCGATGGGAAT
>DUEB01000042.1 GCA_011176655.1 Dehalococcoidia bacterium
ACCCTGATAAAGACCCAGCAGCATCTGCCCCCGTCTCAGCCGGGCACTGGCTAGCTGCTGCGAAGACGGCCAGTCCATCGCCACGACATCAACGTTTTCCAGCCTGCGGCGAAACTCTTCCGGCAGACCGGTAATCGCCTCCGCGACCAGCTCCCGAAACCTCTCTCTATCCACAGTCCCCCTCCCCGAATTCCGGCGTGACTTACCGCCCCCTATTCAGGTTAAGCAGGACGCACTCAGGGCTAATCTTCCATCGGGGTACACTGGCACCCCCGCCGGAAGATGAAGATATGCGAGAACTCCGAGTCTCTGGCCGCCCCGTGCCAGTGCTTTTCCCCGGCCGGGATGAAGACGACATCGCCCGGCATTACCGCCACCTCTTCCTGCTCGGTGGCCACAATGCCCCTGCCGGCGGTGACAATCAGAATCTGCTCGCCACCATGAGCGTGGAACTTGAGCCTTGTCCCCCGCCCAAAGTTGACCATGTTAATATCGTACTCTTGGCTCTCGGGAAGGATAGCCTGTATGGTAACATCCTTCGAGGTAAATAGAGGATTCACAAACGGCGCTTCCGCAACTTCGCTTATCCGACTTACTCTCAATAGCAGCCTCCCTTATCAGTTAATGGTCTCTAAAGCAGGGGCAACAAGGCCGTTCCTGTTACCCCGCCCTGAAGATAGTCTATCGCCCACTGGATAGCCGCCTCGCCCTCAAGCTCAAGCTCATCAAGCTCATAGTCTGGGTCTATGCCCTTACCCTCGATAAGACGCCCATCGGGGGTAAGCCAGCGCGCCGTGGTGATATAGATTCCCGAGCCATCGCTGAGCTGACGCAGCATATTAACACTCCCCTTACCAAAGGTTGTCCTGCCGGCAACGATTGCCCGTCCGTGATCCTGCAGCGCCCCCGCCAGCACCTCACTGCCGCTGGCGCTGAACTCATCCACCAGAACCACCAGAGGCAGGTCGGTGGTAAGCCGCTTATGCTCCACGGACATGGTGGTATGCTCCCCCTGGTTATCCACCACGTCAATTACGATGCCCTCGGTTAGAAAGTGGCTGGCAACGCTAACCACGGCGGGCAGGGTGCCGCCGGGATTACTGCGCAGGTCAAGAATGATGCCCGCGGCTGCCTCGCTGGCGACAGTCTCCAGCACCGGCACCAGCTCCGCATCAGTGCGCGCCGAGAAATGAGTAATAGTGATAAGAGCGATGTCCCCCCTCATCTCAAAGCTAACGCTTGATAGCTCAATCTCGGCCCTCACTATCTCAATCTCCACCGGCTCGGTCTCACCTTCGTGAAGAACGAGCAGCCTCACCGACGTCCCCCGGGTCCCGCGAATCAGAAGCACCACCTCGGTCAGGCTCATCTCCAGGGTGGGCCTGCCGTCAACCTCCAGGATTATGTCCCCGGCCCTGATACCGGCCTTATCTGCCGGTGAGTCGGGAATGGGCGAGATAATGACTATCTGCTCGTCTCTAGCGGCGACGTGGGCACCGATGCCCTCGAAGCTGCCGGCGAAGTCACCCATGCTAAGCTGGTACATTTCGGGGTCGAGATAGCTGCTGTAGGGGTCATCCAGCGCCTCCACCATGCCTTTGATAGCCCCCCGACCCAGCTCATCGGCATCAAGGCTGTCCTTCTCCACATAGTCCCGGAAGATGATGTCCCACGCCTCGCCAACGGTATCCGGTATCTGGGCCGGGCTGGAGGTAGCGGGGATCTCAGTCACCGGTTCGGTATCGGGAAAAAGTATCCCTAAACCCGGAAGGCAGCCGCAAGCCAGCGAAAGACATGCCAATAGCGAAACTATAACCAGAACTCTCAGTGTTTTTGTCATCAGACCCACCCCTTAACGTGCTTTATTGGGAATTAAAGGACTAATTACCGGGACTACAGTCGCCCCGGATATAGACAGGCAGCTGCAAGAGCTATAAGCGAACCGTGATATAAAATCGGTCAAGTAAACCTGTAAGCCGAGTTCTGTACTCCGAATACTCGGAGCGGTGACCATCTATCTAGCCCTGATGTTACCATCAGGGTCAAGCGACCTACCCGGGGACAGGCCGGGCGTCCTTATGTCCCTCTGTTTGGTCTTGCTCCGGGTGGGGTTTACCCAGCCGACTGGTCACCCAGCCGCTGGTGAGCTCTTACCTCACCATTTCACCCTTACCCCGACTTCGCCGGGGCGGTATGTTTCTGTGGCACTTTCCGTAGGGTCACCCCTCCTGGGCGTTACCCAGCACCCTGCCCGGTGGAGCTCGGACTTTCCTCCCGCTTAAAAGCGAGCGGTCACCCAGTTTACTTGACCTACCCTTATACTATGTCTAACGAGCCTCTAAGTCAACCAGAAACCCCATCCACGCTATATCAACCTGGTACTCACTTTACGGCAGCGTTAGCCAGCTTATCGGCTTCGGCGTTCTGGCGGCGGGGGACATGGGTGATGGTAAAGCCCTTCAGCCGACCCAGAAGCTCCTTTGCTTCGTTATGTAAAGGCTTCAGGGTGGCGTTCTTCACCCGGTATCTACCGCTAATCTGCCTTACCACCAGCTCCGAGTCTAGATATATACTGGCTTCGCCAGCCCCTAACCCTACGGCCTCTCTCAGGGCAGCTATAAGCGCCCGGTATTCCGCCTGATTGTTGGTCGCCCGGCCAATCTGCCGGGAAACGGAAGCCAGTAGTTGCCCCTTCCCATCCTTTACCGTGGCCCCGATAGCCGCCGGGCCGGGGTTACCCCGGGAGAGGCCATCGGCATGGATTATTACCCTTAGTTTCGAGTCTGGCAAACCCATCCCCCTATCAAGAGGGGCAGGCACCCCTCCCAGAATTTCTAATCCCACGCACGAAAGTTCAACGAGCGCTAAGCCAGAAACAGGATACGCCCGCAGCTACTGCACTGCATCAGGCTGCCGCCTCTGGCTCGCTGCAGCTCGGCGTTGGACAAAGACAAGCGGCAGCCCCGGCACACCCCCTGCTCCACCCTGGCTACCGCCGTCCCCTTCTGCTTCTTGAGCTCACCGTATAAATCAACCATCTCAGAGTCAACCTGAGACGATACCATCTCACGTTTCTGCTTGAGGCGCACGAGCTCCGCCTCCAGGCGCTCCTTATCAGCCGTTAGACTTTCCTGCTCCGCCCGCCACGCAGCCTCCAGGGTCTCAAGCTCGCGCTCCA
Organism: Dehalococcoidia bacterium; assembly: GCA_011176655.1. Classification (GTDB taxonomy): domain Bacteria; phylum Chloroflexota; class Dehalococcoidia; order Dehalococcoidales; family UBA5760; genus UBA5760. Next base: position 3,179 of record DUEB01000042.1, read on the forward strand.
TAGTGCCGACACCGGCGGTAGCCGCCTCAACCTGCTCCATCACCTCTATCGCCCGGTCCTCAAGCTCGCTACGCTTAGCTTTTAGCACCTCAATCTCATGCTGCAGGTTAGCCAGCTCTTTGGGATTTTTGGTACGCCCGCTATAAAGCTCCTCTTCGGCCCCGGCTACCTTGGTGGTCACATCACCTATCTCCCACTCCAGGGAATGCTGCTTGTGCCCCAGCTCCTCCAGACGCTGATTCTCCGAGGCAAGTCTACTGCGGGCACTGAGCACGGCCCGGCTTTCACCAAGCTGAGCCACTACCTGCCCCAGAGCCTGCTCATGGGACTCAAGCTCCAAATCTACCTCTTGCAGCTCGTAGAGCTGTTTAGCAACACTCACTTCCGACTCCGCCTCATTTTATAATGGTGAGGCTATAATATCAATCCAGGCTATCCTCGCCCCCCCAGCCCCAACCCAAAATAAGACAAAACGCTCTAGCCTGAATAGAACATGTGTGCTATTATGGAGAAGCCCCATTTCTCAGGAGTGAAGGTTATGAGACTACTCAGGTTAGCCGTGGAAAAGCAGCGCTGGGACTTAGCTGCCCATATCATTGTCCTTGCCTCGGCGCAAGCCTTAAGTAACCGGCATCGAGGAAGTAAACGCCGGAGTGGAGAGAGACCAGATGTCAGCCCAAACAGAGAGAAAAAGAGGCGCCCCTAGGGGCAACCAGAATGCTAGAAAGCACGGCTTCTACTCCAAGGTCCTTGACGAGGCGGAAAAGCTGGACTTTGAATATGCCACCGGCGTGGAGGGCATTGACGAGGAGATAGCCCTGCTCAGGGTCAAGATAAAATCGCTAATTGCCCACGACCCGGACAATATCAAGCTCATCATGCAGGCAACCAGCACCTTAGCCCGGCTGGTCAGGACGCGGTATAACATCAGTAAGAAGGACAAGAAGGGACTGAAGGAGGCCATCGGTAATGTCCTCAGAGACATCGCCCTGCCCCTCGGCATCGGCATCGGGGCGGCTATCAAGAAATAAGAAAAAGACGCAGGATGAAGCGAGCGCCTCCGAAGCCAGAATAAGCAGACTGAGACCATACCAGCGCCAGGTAGCCCTGGCCATACTGGACAGCGTCTTCTCCAAGAAGGGGACTACCTTCTCCGTAGAAATCGCCCGGCAGGGAGGCAAGAACGAACTATCGGCCCAGCTTGAACTCCTGCTGCTCACCCTTTACATGGCTGAGCCCAAGAACCTGGTCAAGTGCTCGCCCACCTTCAAGCCGCAGACGGTCATCTCCATGATGCGCCTCAAGGACCGGCTCAACGATGCCGGCTTCGGGGGCATCTGGATAGCCGAGCTGGGCTATATCATCAGGCTGGGTAATGCCCGGGCCGTCTTCCTCTCGGCGGATGATAAAGCCAACGTGGTCGGTAATACCGCCCACCTCCTGCTGGAAATAGACGAGTCCCAGGACGTCTCTAAGGAGAAGTACGATAAGGAGTTCAAGCCGATGGGGGCTACCACCAATGTAACCACCGTCCACTACGGCACGACCTGGGACGACGCTACCCTGCTGGAGGAGGTAAAGCAGACCAATCTGGAGCTGGAGAGAAAGGACGGGCAGAGACGCCACTTTCGCTATGACTGGCAGGAGGTAGCCAAATATAACCCCGATTACCTGGCCTATGTGGAAAGCGAGCGGCGGCGGCTGGGGGAAAACCACCCCCTGTTTCTCACCCAGTACTGCCTCTTACCGATTCACAGCGGCGGCGGCTTTTTCGACCCCCAGCAGCGGGCTCAGATAAGCGGACGGCACCCGAGAAAGCACCAGCCCGACCCGGGTAAGGTCTATGTCGCCGGTATTGACCTGGCCGGGGAGGCCGAGGAAGAGGTTGCGCTTAAGTCCCTTAATCCCCGCCGCGATGCTACCGTGGTCACCATCGGCGAGCTGGACTTCTCAATGTGTAGCGACATCGCCAGCGAACCCCTTATCCGCATCGTGGAGCACTTCTGGTGGACGGGCAGGAAACACACCGAGCTCTACCCGCAGCTGGTCGATATTCTCAGAAACGTGTGGCGCTGCCGCCGGGTGGTGGTCGATGCTACCGGAATCGGGCAGCCGGTGAGTTCCTTCCTCAAAAAATCACTGGGCTCAAGAGTCACCCCGTATACCTTTAGCGCCCAGTCAAAATCACAGCTCGGCTTCAGGCTGCTGGCCACCGTTAACTCCGGCCGACTCAAGATGTATCGCGGCGACGGCTCCCCCGAATACCAAGAATTCTGGCTTGAGCTGGAGAGAGCCCGGAGTCACTACCGCCCCAACCAGACCATGAACTTCTATGTCGACCCCGCCCGGGGGCACGACGACTTCCTAATGAGTCTGGCACTGCTGGTGGAGGCGTCAAACCGGTATTCCCCCCGCAGTGCCAGAGGTAGTTAGCTCTTTAATTCAAACCTAGTAGTAGTAGGCTCGCCGTTTACCCAGGTAGTAGCCGAAGAAGACGGCTCCGATGACACCCAACCCCCACCAGAGGTGGATAATCCAGTCCGGCCAGTTGAAGCCGACCGAGAACTCACCCAGGGTCCAGCCACTTTCGTTACCGGCACCATCCACGGCCCGTACCCGCCAGTAGTAGGGTTCCTCCTCAGACCTGGACTCCAGGGCTTCCTCGGCGGTCAGGGTGTACTCTGATTCGGTAAGTCCCAACACCTCCACCACCATGGAAGACGCCGTGAACTCGTCGCTGGTAGCCACCTGAAGCTCATAGGTCACCCCGCTTAAGTCGGTGACATCCTCCCAGTCAAAGAAGGTTTTTGCCCCTGCCTTGACCCCCATCTCCGGCAGCAGCGGCTCGGGTATCTCGGGTGCCTGCCTCTCCATATAGAAGGCAAGCTGGAGGGAATTGGTGCCGTCGCTGGCGGTTATGGTGTGCGCCCCACCTTCGCTCTCGGGAATCTCGAAGGTAGCCGAGAAATCCCCCTCGGCATCGCTCTCGGGCATAGCGACTACCTGGGGCTCGCTGGTATAGGTGATGGTTACAGTTGAGTTAGCATTAAAGCCGACACCGCTCACGGTAATCTCCTGCCCGACATGGCCGGGCGACGCCGAGGTGGTAATCGGGCTAACACTGGCCTCAATACCTATTTCAACTATGAAACTACCCTCATCATCGTTACCGTCGTCGTCCTCAGCCACCAGGTCATAGGTGCCCTCGGCCATTTCGGGCACCGTGAAGCTGATGGTGAAGTCGCCATCATCATCAGTCTCTCCGGTAGCCACCGACGCCGTGCCCAGGATGATATCAACATCCACCTCATCGCCGTAACCGGTGCCGGTAACGGTAACCGTACCACCCGGCGGCGCCTGAAGAGGCGTGAAGCTCATCTCCGGCTCCACGGTAAAGGTCTCCTCAACCTCGGTGAGGGTCTCATCCTTGATGGTGACGGTGTGGTCGCCGGCGATGCTCGATGGAATGATAATGGTGCAGTCAAAATCACCGCTGCCGTCGGTATCTTTATCACCTTCGATATCTATGCTAGAGGAGCCATCATACTCGATGGTGATGTCTTCACTCTCCGCGAAGCCCTCACCGCTGATTTCCACTATGGTGCCCACGGGGCCGCTATCGGGGTCAAAGTCGGTAATCTCACCGGCGGCTATGGTGAACTCAGCCACCGCCTTAATATCTTCATCTTCAAAATAGGTTACACAGACATAATAGGTGCCGCCGCGCACGTCCTCGTCGGGGCTGCCGTCAGTGAGCTCGGCGGGCACCCGGAAACGGGCTTCGAACTCACCGTCGGTGTCAACCTGAACCTCCTCTTCCACCAGCTCGTAGACAGTGACCTCTTCAGTCATGTCATCGCCGATGCCGGCTTCATCGGAGGTGAAGTAGATATCAAGGTAGCGGTAAAACGGCGGGTCGGCGCCCGGGTCGCTGGGGGGCCAGTTCTCGCCCGTAATATCGATGTACTCCCCGATTTCGCCCTCATCCTTCTCCAGGTCAATCTCCCGGGCTGCCAGCGCCGAGGAAGCCGGGACAAGTGCCACTAACAGCGACAGGACAACGCAAGTCGCTAACATTCGGAATAACTTTGCACGCTTCACCAGAAACTCACCTCCTGTATTTACTTATATCATTTTTTATTATAACGCTAAAATCCTAAGGAAGTTAGGTTGGTTAAACAAGATGCACGATATTGCCACCTCCTCCAACTTGCTCCACACATTATAAAATAAGCCCAGACATCTTGTAAAAGAATCTTCATAAAATAGTCCAGAGACGTCTTTCTAAAAACCCTTTATAAAGTAGTCTCTAGACGTCTTCTTAAAAACCTCTTAGCTACGCCCGCTTCGCATAAGCCGTCCTCCGCCCCAGCCAGAAACCGAGGAAACAAGCCCCGGCGATACCGAGCCCGATGAGCACCTTCTTCGCCGTTTCGGGCAGGGTGAACCGGGAGCCGACATAGAACGAGCCCGCCTCCGACCACTCACCTTCGTTGGCGGCGCCATCCACCGCCTTCACCCGCCAGTAATGCGGGGCTTCCTTGCTGCTCGGCTCAAGCTCTTCCTCCTCGGTA
>DUEB01000043.1 GCA_011176655.1 Dehalococcoidia bacterium
TGGGGAAGGGGGGACTCGAACCCCCACGTCTCTCGACACCAGATCCTAAGTCTGGCCCGTCTGCCAGTTCCGGCACTTCCCCAAACCTGGAATAGCCGCTGCCCGCTATTAATATAGCATGCCCCTGCCAGAGCTATTATACCTGGTTTCAGTATCTCAGAGGACGAGTTGCAGGTCTTTCCCTAACACTTCCGCCTCTGGCCGGGAGAGCCCCACTTCCCAACCGTTCCGATAAACGGCATCTAAACGGGAGGGCTAATAGCTGAATCGGCTTGAGGACAGGGAGGAGTGGTGTTATCCGTCACCACCCCCCCCCACATAAACAGCAAAGTCTCACGCCTGGTTACTTTACCTAACGGCCCGCCACTAAAAAGTCGGTAGCCTGTACCGCAGCCCCTCTAAGATTCCAGCACCGGCTACCAGGCCGGCCTTATCACTACCTAGCCCAGGGGCTATTCAAACTCGCCCTTGCCCAGCGACACGAAGATGATGGCCAGTATTCCCAGAATCGGCATGATGAAGAGGGAGAGAATAGAACCGGCCAGCGATAGCCCCCAGCGCTTTCTCTTAATGGAACTGACACCGCCAGAGAGGGCAATTACCCCGAAAACAAGGACCACGATGCCCGCAATCATAATCCACATAGCTGCGCCGCTTATAAACTGCTCCATCATACCGGGAATATTCGCAGCGCCCGGCCCCCACCAGTCCCCAGTCCACTTTTCCATCCACTGGCTTAAGTCAATTCCACCAAGCGCCCCCATAATGCCAGACAAAAGAAACAGGAGAACACCGCCCGCAATACCCATCGCCCCGGTAATAATCGTCATGACGCCCGCTGTCGTTGGTTTCCATGTTCGTTCCATCAGATTTACCTCCTAAAAGATTGGTAATCTATGCGCTACTTTACACCATTTTGGAGCCAGCCGCAATCGGTTTGCCGCCCCAAATGACCCGTGTCGCTACTTACTCCCGGCCTCAACTGCGGCGCGCGACGCAAATTCCTCGTCGGCCAGGGTGACGAATATTATAGCCAGCGTCCCTAAAACCGGCATACAGGGAATAGCGAAGATGGCCCCGATAACCGCCAGCAGCCAGACCCTCCTTCTCAAGGCGAAGATACCGCCAACTACGGCCACTATCCCCAGAATAATCGTGGGGACACCAAAAGGCTCAAACCCGAATATGCCTCCCGATTCGCTGACAAAATCGCCCATGAGACTGACAATGGCACCACCCCCGATGCCTATCAGCCCGGCGATAATACTGGTGATACCCGCCGTTACCGATTTCCAAGTTCTCAGCACCAGACTCACCCCCTGACTCCATGAATCCGCTCAGTTCCTAAAGCGCCTCATTTTAGCCCTAAATCCGGAACTTTGCAACCCCCGGAGCCGTCTGTTGTTTGAAGAAGAGGGCCGGGTAATAGTATAATTGTGCCAGGGACTACCCCGCTTGTTACCAGCCGGTAATCGCACTGCGGGCTGGCTATGTGTTTTGCCTTACTTCGCCAGCTACGCGATGCCCGGCAGTAACTAGATTACGTTACAGAGGAGGGGAAGAAAGTGAAACTGAAGGGTAAGGTGGCTCTGGTGACTGGGGCTGGCTCCGGAATGGGGCAGGCCATAGCCGTCCTGTTTGCTAAGGAAGGGGCTAAGGTATCCGTCGTGGATATGGATGCCGCCCGGGGGCAGAAGGCGGTGGGCCTAATCGAGCAGAATAAGGGCCAGGGGCAGTTCATCAGCGCCGATGTGGCCAAGGCAACAGATGTCGAGCACATGATTAAGACGACCGTCGCTACTTACGGCCGGCTCGACATCCTGGTCAATAACGCCGGGGTTCCCATGGGGCCGACCCCGATTGAGGAGGTCACTGAAGACCTCTACGACCGAATAATGGCGGTCAATATCAAGTCCATATACCTAGCCGCCAAATATGTCACCCCCATAATGAAGCAGCAGGGCGGGGGTGTTATCATCAATATAACCTCCATCGCCGGCGTAAGACCGCGCCCCGGCCTGAATGTCTACTGCGCCTCCAAGGGTGGGGCTATTGTCCTCACCAAAGCCCTGGCCATAGAGCTGGCTACCGACAACATCAGGGTCAACTCCATCGGCCCGGTAGCCACGGATACCCCCATGCTGGCCAAGTTTATCGGTGAGGACAAGGACTTCGAGAAGGGGAGAGAGAAATTCATTTCCACCATTCCCCTGGGCAGGCTGGCCACCCCGGAGGATATAGCCTATGCGGCGCTGTATCTGGCCTCCAGCGAGGCCTCTCTGGTTACCGGCATTAACCTGGAGGTGGACGGGGGCCGGGGGATTTAGCCCCCACTTCTCCCTCTGGAAAGGTTGAGAGTGAACCATGTCAGTCTCAAGCCAAGACGCATTTAGTAAGCCGCTACTGAGAGAGCGCGTTTCTTCCCTACTCAGGGAGAGGGTCGCCACCACCATATCCCCTGACGTCATGCGTCTCATGAAGAAGGCCCGCGCCGAGGAGACCTCCAGCAGTGCCCGGGAGATGCTCAATACGCAGATTGAGAACGTCGTCATGGCGCAGGAACAGGGAAAGCCAGTATGCCAGTCCCCCGGCTTCCCCACCGCCTACATCAGGTACGGCGGCTGTGTCAATATCAGCGAGCTGGCGGAGGTGCTGAGAGAAGAGATAGTGAGTGCCACCAAAGACGGTTTCTTAAGACCGAGCATGGTGCACCCACTCACCCGGAAGAACACCGGCGATAACTCCGGCATCGGCGTGCCCAACATAGAGCTGGAACACGACGCCTCCCTTGACTTCCTGGAGGTCATCATCAGCTTCAAGGGCTGCGGTGCCGAGCTGGGTAACGCCATGAGGATATTCACCCCGGCCCAGATAGGTGAGGACGCCGCCGGGATAAAGGAATTTGTCATCGACACGGTAATCAAGGCCGGCGGCAAACCGTGCCCGCCCTTTGCCATCGGCATCGGTATCGGGGGGCAGATGGATGTCGCCGCCAAGCTGAGCCGCCGCGCCGTAAGCATTAGAAAGTGGACCGACCGTAACCCCGACCCCGGGCTGGCCGCCATGGAAACGGAACTGCTCACCATGATTAACCAGCTGGGCATCGGCCCCGGCGGCATCGGCGGTAAGACCACGGCTCTAGCCGTCAAAATCGGCATGAGCCACACCCACACCGCCATCTGCCCGGTAGCCGTCAATTTCTACTGCTGGGTCGCCCGGAGAGCCGGCATGAGAATCTACCCCGACGGCCGGACACAGTACCCCTTTGACGAGGAGGCCAGCCCATGAAGTCGGTCAACCTAGTGACACCGATAGCCAGGGAAGAGGTGACCAAGCTGGATGCCGGCGATGTGGTCTATATCAGCGGCGTAGTCTATACGGCCCGCGATATGGCTCACCTCAGGCTGAAGAGGCTGTTAGCCAATAAGGAAAGCCTGCCCGAAGACTTTGAGGGCGGCGTTATCTTCCACGCCGGCCCCGTGGTCAAGAAGGACGACGGTAGCTGGAGAATCTGGGTTATCGGCCCGACCACCAGCGCCCGGATGGAGCCTTATGCCGATATGGTGGGTAAGCTCGGGGTAAGGGCCATTGTGGGTAAAGGCGGCATGGGAGAGAGCACCATTAAGTCCCTCGCGGAGTACGGAGGCGTCTACCTGCTGGCGGCGCCCGGCTGCGGCGTGATACACTCCCGAGCCGTAAAGAAGGTCTTACGCGTGCACTGGCTTGAGGAAATGGGGGTGCCGGAGGCAATCTGGGTAATGGAAGTCAGTAACTGGGGCCCGCTCGTGGTCGGCATGGATACTCACGGGCAGAGCATCTTCAAGGATATCGCCCAAAAAGCCACCGCCCTCAAAGAAGAATGGTTTCCCGCCTAGCGCCGGGAAGTCGCCGTCAGGATTAACCGCCCACCTCAAAGGCCTAACGACGTTCGGGCTAAAGTGTCGCCGTAATGCCACCGTCGACGACCAGGGTGGTTCCCGTGATATATCTTGCCTCGTCTGAAGCCAGGAACAGAGCAGCATAAGCCACATCCCACGATTCTCCCTGCTTACCCGTGGGACACATGGCATCCCGCTTCCTTATCATTTCGGCGACATCCCCGCCAAAGGTCTGTGGCAGGGAGGCCGTCACCATCGGGGTATTCATATAGCCCGGTAGAATAGCGTTAGCCCGAATCCCCTTTGCGGCATACTGAATGGCAATATCCCGGGTTAGCGCCACCACTCCCGCCTTTGACGCCGCGTAGCTCACCGCCGGATACGGCACGACTATGGCCACAATAGAAGAGATATTAACGATAGAGCCGTATCTTCGCCTTTCCATATGAGGGAGCACATATTTGCAGGTAAGGAACATACTTTTAAGGTTAACATTCATCACCCGGTCCCAGCTTTCTTCACTAGCCTCAACCGGCCCACCAGGCTCTACAATGCCAACGTTATTATGGAGGATATCAACCTGACCAAAGGTCTGAATACATTTCTCAACCATAGCCTGGCAATCACCGGCCCGGGTAACATCAGCCTTAAAGGACAAGCATTCCCCGCCCTCTTCAGTGATGAGACGCCGGGTCTCCTCAGCCGACTCGCGATTCAGGTCAACCGCCATCACCCGGGCGCCTTCCCGGGCATAGACTATCGCCGAAGCCCGGCCATTCCCGACACCCGGGCCAATAGCGCCAGCCCCGGTGACGATGGCTGCCTTTCCTTTCAACCGCTCTCCCATTTGTCCCCAATCTCCTTTCTACTCTCACCTGCTGCCGATTACGGAGACCCTACTATGCACCCTACACTGAGTTCGCACAGGCTATAGCTTACAACTTTTTACCGCAAGCGACAAACACCATTTGTATTTACCCCCCGATTTCCGTAAAATGTTCAGTTATGATACGCATCTGTCAGCCCGGCGATACCGAGAGAATATATTATATTATCAATGAGGCAGCTAAAGCCTACCGGGGGGTCATCCCCGCCGACTGCTACCAACAGCCCTACATGCCCCTGGCTGAGCTTACGCGGGAGATAGCCGAGATGACCTTCTTCGGCTGGGAGGAAGGGGGAGAGATGGTCGGGGTAATTGGGTTTCAGCCGGTTAAGGATATCACCCTCATCCGCCACGCCTACGTCCTGCCCCGATGGCAGAGACAGGGTATCGCCAGCCGCCTGATAGACAACATGAAAAGGTTATGTAAGACCCGCCGCCTCCTGGTGGGAACCTGGGCCGATGCCGACTGGGCAGTTGCACTTTATGTAAAGCATGGCTTCCGGCTGATGCCCGATAAGGACGAGCTGCTGAAGACCTACTGGAAAATCCCCCAGCGCCAGATTGAGACCTCGGTGGTACTGGGGATGGAGATGGGGAAGTAATAACTGCTTCAGATCACAGCTTAATCTCCCCCCACACCCCATCCTTATATAGCTCCCCCAGCCTCACCGGCAGGAGCTTATTGGTCAGGTCCTCACTGCTCTTAGTATACACCTTGATATAGTTAGCGGTGAGACCCGACCAGACGCCGCCGGAGCGCTGCTCAAATAACACCGGCATGGTTCTACCCAGGAAGTGCCGGCGGAAGCTTTGGGCGCTCTCCTCAGCCAGACTGAGCATCATCCGGCTCCGCTGCTTCTTGACCCGGTCGCTAACCTGATTGGGAAGCTCGGCCGCCCCGGTGCCGCTGCGCCGTGAGTAGGAGAAAACATGGATACGGGCAAACTCCATGCGGCGGCAGAAGCTGAGGCTCTCCTCAAACTCAGCGTCAGTCTCGCCGGGAAAGCCGACCATGACGTCGCTGGTGATGGCAACCTCGGGGACAGCCCGCCGAATCAGGGAGACCGCCTCCTCATAATCAGAGCGGGAGTAACGACGCCCCATGCGGCGCAGCACGCCGTCGCTCCCGCTCTGGAGGCAAAGGTGAACATGAGGGCACAGCCGCCCGTTCCCGAAGAGACCGACGAGCTCCGCCGAGACCTCCTGGGGCTGGATAGAGGACAGTCTTACCCTCTCTACCCCGGTCTCTGCCAGGATGCGCTCCAGCAAGCCCGCCAGGTTAACCCCGTTATCACCATAGGAGCCGACCCTGACCCCGGTCAAGACCACCTCCCGGTAACCCTGAGCGGCGCGCTCTCTCACCTGGCTGACCACCTCGCCAGCGGGCAGGCTTCTCTCCCCACCCCGCACCAGAGGGACAATGCAGTAAGCGCAGAGGTTATGGCAGCCGTCCTGAACCTTGATGAAAGCGCGGGTGCGAAAGCCCCGGTAGCAGCTATCGGGACTAACCGGCCCCGAAGCCGGTAGGTCAAGGCAGCCGGACTCCTCCAGCAGCCGCCTGAGGTGCGGTTTGTCGCTGTTACCCAGGACAAGGTTAACCCCACCGACCCCGGCCAGCTCCCGGGGCGCCCGCTCCGCATAGCAGCCGGTAGCCACCACCACAGCCTCGGGGTTAAGGCGGCGCGCCCGCCTCAGCAGGTGGCGGGACTTACGATCGGCGATATGGGTAACCGTGCAGGTATTGAGGATATAGACATCGGCCTCCGCAGGCGAGGCTACCAGCTCATATCCCGCCCCCACAAACTGCCGGGCTAAGGCTTCCGTCTCCGCCTGGTTCAGCTTACAGCCCAGGCTGTCCAGGGCAACCTTTACCATCCAGGACTACTCCTTAAAATCTGCCAACTCTGTCACAGGGAGATTATATCGCCCGTATTCCCAGGGGGTCAATCAGTAAGGACGGAGCCTTTTTATTGAAGTCCGGCAAGATGATTAAGTATAATGTTAGCAACGCGCCAGTAAATGATTGTAACGGGGGGAAGACAAATGGTATACGGGAAGCGAATGGAGCACCTGACGGAAGCCTTTAAGGACGAAGCGCACCGCAAGGACTGGCTCTTCATGAGTCGGGATGAAACGGACGACGAAGCCATCATCAGAAGGGTGGTACGGGATGCCCGGGAAATGCAGCTCAAATATCGAGCCTGCGGTCAGACCTCTCTCTACCCCCTAGTGCTTCATCTGGGGCTGGGGGGCCGGGAGACGGTAGTCGCCATGACTACCCTAACCGGTGGCTTCGGCGGCAGCGAGATTTGCTGCGCCCTGGTGGGCGGCATCGCTGCCATTGGTCTGGAGTTCGGGCGAGTTGACTTTACCGAGATGGGCGGCCCCCGCTCCAAGGGACACAGCACCTTCACCCTGGCCCAGGCATACTCGGCTGAGCTTCGCGAGCGGTTTATGCAACGCACTGGCGGTATCCTCCGCTGCTGCGACCTGCAGGAGCAGCACTTCGGCAAGAGCCTGACCCCGGTGGAGCGTAAAGACCCCATGCAGCTGGAGCGGCTCAGGTGCGGGGAGCTCTTCTCAATGTGGTCCACCTACGCCTGCGAACTGGTCGCCCTGACGGCAGAGATAACCTGCGAGATAATCCTACGGGCGAGGAGAAAGAAGGGAATCCTTTCGCCCCTGATGGCCCTCCCCTGGTATAACCGCACCTGGGAGCTACAGCGAACGACGGAATCACAGAAACCGGAGTCGGAAAGCTAGATGTCACCCGATACTTGCCCCTTATTTTGGAAAATGGAGGTCCAACCCAGTTATGGCTGAAGAGAAACTGACCCAGATGGAAATGGCTATCATGGATGCGGTGCGCCAGGGGATGATTGAGCGCACCGATATCGGTAAACACGCCCGAAGTATAATCTCGGACTACGATGCCCCCGGACCAACCCTGTGGAC
>DUEB01000044.1 GCA_011176655.1 Dehalococcoidia bacterium
AAGAACCTGATGCGTACCATTGCCCGGTACATATCTATCAGCTTTTCTTTCTCTATTTTCATAGACCTTCTAATGCCCTCCTTTATCGCCTAATTGCGATGATGTTAAGCTAGCTACTCACGGTCCCAAAATATTCTCTTAAATGGGCATCACCTCCTTTGCAGGACGCACACCTTACTTTATATCCCCAACCGCACACAAGACATAAATACCCATAGAAAAGTCACATAGAAACGTCCCGAACGCTTTTCCGACAACAGCACCTGCTGACCCCTGTCTTGAATACCTGTGGACGAGAAAAGTTCTGCCACTACCTGCTCAGGGCCACTTTGCGGCACGCAATTTCTTTGTTACCGAAGCCAGCGGCAGCCGACTTCAATACCAGTAACTCGCACTCGTGTAAGCCAGCAGAGCCTGCTTGCAGGTTGCCTCTATCACCAGCCGAGCGGCGTAAGACCTCACCGGTAGCTTGGGGGAACGCCGCCTTGATACCGTCCATTCCAGGCAGGGTAATATCGAAGAAGACCCTGTTTTTATCCCCAAAACCAGTATATTACGCGCTGTAAATCGTGTCAATTAAATGGTTAATCATGGGTCTTCAGGCATAACTCCTGCTCGACTGGGTAATGTTTCGCGAGGCTGCCCCGGCTGAGGGAAACGAGGCTCGTGCCACCTGCCCCCTTTACCGCTCCACAATGCCTAGGTATTTTTGCCTAGCCGGCCGCCGAACACTTGCGGTAAAGCAAAATTAGAAATTAGGCACTAAGGCGGATGGAAGCGGACTCGTTCCGTGGTTAAATGAAGATAGTCAGGGTGGGGGAAAGGAGGCAACGGCGATGAAAATGGTAAAGACGGAGCAGAACTCACTGAAAACGCTAAAGGAGGCAGCCGCCATGAGAGTAGGTGACGTGGTCCAAATTAAGAGGTGTGAGCCAATGCCAGAGGTAGTGGGCAAAAATGCGGAGATAGTAGCTCTGCAAATCCAGGAGTTCGATGAATATGCTGTCTATCCGGTATGGGTGAAGATGCTCTCTGGTGAGCGTAAAGGCAAGATTTACGGATTCCAGCGCGCTGAGCTGGGGGTGCCGACTGAAGCCGCCCCGGAAAAGATAACCGGAATGACACTGGTGGAGCAGGTAGAGGAGATTCTAAGAGGCGTCACCAATATAGAGGACATTACGGGGATAGAGAGTATCTCACATAACCTGGGAGGGGAGGAAAGGGCGGCGAAAACGGGTGACCTGGTCAAGATTAAGAAGTGTGTTCCCATGCCGGAGGTAGTGGGCGAAAATGCGGAGGTGGTAGAGCTGCAAACCCAGGACTTCGAAAGATACACCGCCTATCCGGTATGGGTGAAGATGCTCTCTGGTGAGCGTAAAGGCAAGATTTACGGCTTCCAGGGTGACGAGGTGGAGATGCTGCCCAAGCTACACGAAGCACAGACTGCCACCGGTAACCTGGAAGACCAAACGAGGGCAGTAAAAACGAAGGTGGTGGAACAGCTAGAAGAAATCCTTAGGGACGCTACTACGGTAGAGGAGCTCGCCGAGATAGAGAGGGCCATCAACGAAGCCAAAGGCAAGCTTCTCACGGAGCCAGCCTTGGGATTCTGGGAAGGAAAGACCCCCTGCTGGGAGATGTTCCGCTGTCCCGAGGCAGTAAAGACCGAATGCCCGGCATTTCTGTATCGCACCCTGCCCTGCTGGCAGATTGAGGGCACCTACAGCAAGCTCCACGACTACGGGACGAGAGGTGACGGCACCGAGATATGCCAGAACTGCCGGGTCTACAAGAGGTGGGGCCAGGGTGAGCGGGTGGAGATAAAGCTTCACGGCAAAGGGTTTGATACCACCCTGGAGAAGCCTAAAATAACCTGAAGATAAAAGTTCATAACTCGGGGAGTTATGGTAAAATTTATGAAAGACCCCCAAAACGCAGGGAGGGCAAGTCTCGAAGGCCGATAATGCCTGCCCTCCCTGCGCTACGCCGCAGCGCAGAAGCACCACTCAGCCAGAAAGGCAGGCTAATCGGCACACAGCACCATTAGCGCATTTCATCACGGCAGGAGGCATAATATGGCAGCAGTTGACAGTGAGCTAGCCCCGGAGGAAACGAGAAGCACCGCTTATGCCGGAAAAATCTTCCGGGAAATCCAGGAGGTAATTGACGACACCAAAGGGGAGGCCGGCGCTCTTATCCGGGTGCTTCAGCAGGCACAGGGGCTAATCGGCTACCTCCCGGCACCGGTGATAAAGACTATCTCCAGAGATTTAAAGGTTCCCTTAAGCGAGGTATACGGCATCATCAGCTTCTACCACTTCTTCTCTACCGTGCCCAAGGGCAGGCATGTCATTCAAGTATGCATGGGCACCAGTTGTTATGTCAAGGGGGGACAGAGAATCCTGGATACGCTGAGGAAGGAGTGGGACCTGGAACCTGAAGGAATCACGGCTGACGGCAGGTTCTCTCTGGAGACTGTGCGCTGCCTGGGCTGCTGCGGCCTGTCCCCGGTAATGGCCGTCGGCAGCGATGTCCACGGTAAGGTAAAGGCAAGCAGGTTAAACGACATCCTCGATTTATATAAATAGGAGATAGAAGAATGGCACGAATCTCATCAATGGAGGAACTACAAAGCCTACAGGCAAGCATATCCCCGCGTTTCCGGGTACGTGAGGATAAAGACCTCTCCCGGCTCAAGACTGTCCCGGAGACCAATATCCGGGTCTGCCGTGGTAGCGGCTGCGCCGGCTCCGGCTCGGAGAAAGTAAGCCGGGCCTTCGAAGAGGCTATCAAAGCAAACGGGTTAGAGGAGAAGGTCAAGATTATAGGCACCGGGTGCCACGGTCTCTGCGAGATGGGCCCTATCGTCCTTATCAATCCCGGGGACATCCTCTACACCAGAGTAAAAGCCGAGGATGTCGCCGAAATCGTAGAACGCCATCTCTTGAAGGGAGAGATAGTTGAGAGGCTGGTTTACCACGACCCGGTAAGCGGCCAGCCGATACCCACCTACAATGAGATTACCTTCTACCTGCACCAGGAAAGGCGGGTGCTGCATAATAACGGCTTCATTGACCCCTGGAGCATCGAGGAGTATATCGGGCGCGGTGGCTATCAGGCCCTGGCTAAGGCCCTGAGGCAAATGAGCCCTGAGGATATTATCGAGGAGATTAAGAGAGCCGGGCTGCGGGGGCGAGGCGGCGCCGGCTTTCCTACCGCCACCAAGTGGGGCTTTGTCCGCAGCGCCCAATCCGACGAGAAATACGTAGTCTGCAACGGGGACGAAGGCGACCCCGGCGCCTATATGAACCGCTCCGTTCTTGAGGGTAATCCCCATTCCATAGTCGAGGGGATGACAATCGGGGCCTATGCCATCGGTAATGTGCGCCAGGGATACGCCTATGTCCGCGCCGAATACCCCCTGGCCATTGAAACCTTAAGTCACGCCATCGCTCAGGCCCGTGACTACGGGCTGCTGGGGAAGAATATCTTAGGCACCGACTTTGAGTTCTCCATTGATATCTTCCCCGGGGCCGGAGCCTTTGTCTGCGGCGAGGAGACTGCCCTGCTGCGCTCCATCGAGGGGAAAAGGGGGAATCCCCGGCAGAGACCCCCCTTCCCGGCCAACGTCGGCGGAGGTCTCTTCGGCAAACCGACCACGATTAACAATGTGGAGACCTGGTCGATTACGCCTCAGATTGTCCTCAATGGGGCCGATTGGTTTGCCAACGTGGGCAGCGAGAAGAGCCGGGGAACCAAGACCTTCAGTCTGGTGGGGAACGTGAATAATACCGGACTGGTAGAGGTCCCCCTGGGAACGCCGCTGGGTAAACTCATCTTTGATATCGGCGAAGGCATACCCAACGGCAGGAAATTCAAGGCAGTCCAGCTGGGCGGGCCCTCGGGAGGGGTCATCCCGATAGGCTATCTTAACACGCCTATCGATTATGAGTCGGTGACCGCCCTGGGAGCGATTATGGGCTCGGGAGGGGTGGTGGTCATGGACGAGGATAGCTGTATGGTGGATGTCGCCAAGTTTTTCCTCCAGTTCACCAGGGATGAGGCCTGCGGGAAATGCACCCCCTGCCGGGCCGGGATTCCCGAGATGCTGCAGATTCTAAACAAGATAAGCTCCGGGGAAGCCACCATGGCCGACCTCGATACCCTGTCGGAACTGGCCGAGATGGTCGCCTCTACCTCCCTGTGCGGCCTGGGACAGACGAGCCCCAACCCCGTCTTATCGACCATAAGACACTTCCACGAGGAGTATGAGGCCCATATTATAGATAAAAAGTGCCCGGCGTCTGTCTGCCAGGGCCTGTTCCGCACCCCGTGTCAGCACACCTGTCCGGTAGAGCTGGATATCCCCGGTTACATCACTCTGATTAAAAACGGCAAGTTTGCCGAAGCCTACTGTTTAATCAAGCAGCGTAATCCCCTGCCGGTGGTATGCGGTCGGGTGTGCCACCATCCCTGCGAATTCAAGTGTAATCGGGCTCAGATTGACGAGCCGCTGGCCATACGGGACTTAAAGCGCTTTGCCGCCGACTACGCGTTTAGCGCCGGGATTAAATACGCCCCCAAGATAAAGGAAAGAAAAGAGGCGCGGGTGGCTATCATCGGGGCCGGGCCCGCCGGCTTATCGGCCGCCTGGGATTTGGCCCTGGAAGGCTATCCGGTTACCGTGTTCGAAGCCCTGCCGGTAGCCGGTGGCATGCTGGCGGTAGCCATTCCGGAGTACCGCCTCCCCAACAGCCTCCTGAAACAGGAAATCCAGGACATCGAGAATCTGGGGGTGGACATAAGGTTAAATACGCCGGTTAGTGACATTGAATCACTGCTCAAGGACGGCTATAAAGCCGTGTTCATAGCCACCGGTGCTCACAAGGGGGTTAAAGTCGGTGTGCCCGGGGAAGACCTGAAGGGGGTCTATGACGCTCTTGAGTTCCTCAGGGCGGTGAATCTGGGCGAGGAGGTAGCGGTGGGTAAGCGGGTAGCCGTTATCGGCGGCGGTAACTCAGCCATCGACTCCGCCCGGGTAGCCCTGAGAAAGGGGGCTGAGGAAGTACACCTGTTCTACCGGCGCGAGAAGAAGGACATGCCGGCTATAGGCGAGGAGATAGCCGCCGCCGAAGAAGAGGGAGTCCAATTTCACTACCTGGCCGCCCCCGCCCGCATTCTGGGCAGCGACGGCAAGGTCAGCGGACTCGAGTGCCTGCGCATGGAGCTGGGGGAATTCGACCGCAGCGGGCGCAGAACCCCCAATCCCATTGAAGGGTCAAACCACGTCACAGATACCGATACGGTCATCGAAGCCATCGGGCAGAGACCGGACACGTCCTTCATCAAGGACGGCAACATCGAAACGGGCAGGGGCGGCACGGTGGTGGCCGACCGCCGCACCCTGGCTACCGGCAGGGAGGGGGTCTTTGCCGGTGGAGACCTGGTAACCGGCCCGCAGACGGTAATCGAAGCCATTGCCCAGGGACAGAGGGCGGCTTCCTCCATAAGAAGATTTCTCCGCGGGGAGAGCCTTTCACCCCGGGTAGAGCGTAACGGTTACGAAGCGATTGAATACCCCCAGGTGCCACCCAGCGATGAAGAAACCAGTGAGAAGGCCAGAATCAGGGCTCAGGAGATTGCCATGAGCCAGAGGAAAACCTCCTTTAAGGAGGTCACCGCGACCTATAGCCCCGATGAAGCCGTAGAAGAGGCGTCAAGATGCTTAAGATGCGACCTTGAGGTTGGAGGATAGCTAATGAATGAGATAAGTTTAACAATCAATGGCCAGCAGGCTAAAGGGAAAGCCGGCGACACCGTTCTTGAGGTCTGTCAGGCTAACGGCATTGACGTCCCCACGCTGTGCCACCTTGACGGCTTAAGCGATATCGGGGCCTGCCGCATGTGTGTCGTCGAGATTGAAAAGGAGAGGCGACCGGTCCCCGCCTGCACCTACCCGGCCCGGGAGGGGCTGGTGGTGCGCACCGACAGCGAAAAGCTGGAGAAATACCGCCGTCAGATACTGGAGCTTATTTTCACGGAACACAATCACTTCTGCATGTTCTGCGAAGCCAGCGGAGACTGTGAGCTACAGAACCTGGCCTACCGGTATCAGATGGACAACGTGCGCTATCCCTATACCTTTCCTGCCCTGTCCGTGGACGCCATAAGCAACCACCTGGTAATCGACCATAACCGCTGCATCCTCTGCGGCCGCTGCGTTCGCGCCTGTAGCGAGGTAGCCGCCAGCCACACCCTGAGCTTCAGTCAGCGAGGCTGGAAGACCCTGGTCTCCGCCGACCTGGAACAACCGCTGGGCGAATCATCCTGCCGCCTCTGCGGTGCCTGTGTCCAGGCCTGCCCTACTGGGGCTATCTTCAGCAAGTTCAGCCTCTACAAAGGCAGAAGGGAAGACTGCCAGCAGGTAAGCACCGTCTGCCCGCTCTGCGGAGTGGGCTGCGAGCTCAACGTCCTGGTGCGGGACAACAATCTGGTGAAAATCGAAGCCCCCGGCTTAAACGGCGCCCGAAGCGCCCTGTGCCGTATGGGGCGCTTCGGGCTGCTCGAACCAACCCCACCCCGGATTACCTCCCCCCTCATCCGAGGCAGCCAGGGTGAGCTGGAGGCATGCAGCCTGGCTGAAGCCGCAGAGGTAATCGCCAAGAGACTGGCCAAGACCAAGGGCAGCCTTAGCGGCATGGTATCCAGCCGAATCCCCGAGGAGACGCTCTCCCTGTTCCACAGGTTCATGACCGAGGCGGCAAATAGCGACTCGCTCGATACCCTGGATGGAGAGCTCTACCGCACCATCAGCGCCGGCATCAGGCAGTTTTGGAACCAGGGAACCGGCCTGGATATCGAACCTCCCATCGAGGACATCGCGACCGCGGACTGTATCATGGTCGTGGGCGCTGACCCGGAAACGACCAACCCGGTCGTGGGGACGCTCATTAGTAAAGCGGTGAGCCAAAACAAGGCAAGGCTTTTGGTCATAAACTCGTCCCGGGACGTCTTTCCCCTTCGCTCCGACCTCTGGCTTAAACCGAAAGCCGGTAGCCAAGGGACCCTGCTCAACGGTCTGGCTAAGATTCTCCTTGACAAGGGCCTGGCCACACCACAAAAAGCAAGCTCCCGGTTCCGGGAATCTCTCCAGCAGTGCCAGATAGATAACGTGAGCCTAGCCACTGACATCGAGCGGGAGAAGCTGGAGCTGGCCGCCGAGATATACGGAGAGGCCAAGCGAGCGTTCATTATCTACGGGGAAGACCTGCTGTCGACGAAGGATGCCAGCGTGGTGGCTACCATCCTGAATCTGGCGGCCATAACCGGAAACCGTGAGGAAGACAGGCTGCGGGCTATCTCGCTCAAACCAGGCGCCAACAGCCGCGGTGCCTGGCAGCTGGGGCTGGCCAGAGGTATCAAGCAGGATAGACCGAAAGCGCTCTACCTCCTCCTCGGCGACGAGCCGGAGAGCGAGGCGCTGCTGAGCTGGCTGAGAGGCGTCAACTTCTTGATAGTCCAGGCAAGTTACTACTCACCAGCCGTATTTATGGCTGACGTGGTTCTCCCCTCGCCGATATGGGCGGAAAGGGAAGGCAAATACGTCGACATGGACGGGCGCGCTCGCGAGATGAAA
Organism: Dehalococcoidia bacterium; assembly: GCA_011176655.1. Taxonomy (GTDB): domain Bacteria; phylum Chloroflexota; class Dehalococcoidia; order Dehalococcoidales; family UBA5760; genus UBA5760. The sequence continues at coordinate 7,637 of DUEB01000044.1, forward strand.
C